>NZ_CANRIC010000011.1:0-44730 GCF_947630565.1 uncultured Paenalcaligenes sp. | reverse complement strand
CAGCAGGAACCCACCGAAGCGACTCAGAGGCGGCTCAATGCCGCGCCTGAGCGCCGTAGGAATCCTTGCCCTTTAGGCGGGGAGGATGTCAAGTAAAGCAACCCCTAATGAGCTGCCTTCACGTACATGTAAGGTGGCCTCATTGACGGCTTGACGCAGATAGGCATTTTGAATGGTTTTATTGGCAGCATCCAGAGCTTGGAGTAAGGGCACACTACTATTTGTGAGTATAGCTAATGTGGATGCAAAACGAGCCACATCTAAACCTTGAATATACTGGCCTATCAACGGTGCTTGCAAGCATTTTTTATCCCAAGCTAAGCGCAGCGATGGTTGTCGCAATGCCATGCGCCACACGATGATGGCAAGTGCCGTGAGTAGACCCAGTAGCCAGCCCCATTGCTGGATTAAATCACTGACCCAAAGCATCACTAGGGTCAAGGGGGGGAGGCTTTGCTTGGTTTGCGTAAAGGCGCCTACCACTTGAGGAACCACGTAGCTTAGGAGAAAAATAATAATCGCTACTGAGACAATACTGACAATAATGGGGTAAATAAACGCTGATAGCAGTTTATTGCGCAAGGCATTGCGCTGTTCAATGTAGTCAGCGAGACGCGTTAAGATCTGATCGAGCTCTCCAGATTGCTCGCCCGCATCAATTAAGGCACAGTAGATAATAGGAAAAATGTGAGGGAATTTGGCTAAGGCTTCTCCAAAACGATGCCCACCTCGGACTTCACTTCGTATAGAGCTCAGAACATCACGAATGTGTTTTTGTTCGCTTTGTTCAATAATTGCGGTGAGTGCTGCCTCTAATGGTAGTTGAGCACTTAATAAACTAGCTAGTTGACGTGTGAGCCAACCTAGGTCTTTATCCTTGATTTTTTTTGAGAACTGAGGGTGAAGACGCGGTGGCGAGCTGCTAAGTGTAATGGCAGCAAACCTTGCTGCTGTAACTGTAAGTGAGCGGTATCGATGGACTCTGTTTCGATAAAGCCTTTATGTTTTTTACCTTGGGCATCTAGCGCGTGATAATAAAAGCGTTGCGTCATATCAGCTCTCATCCATACGCGTCACACGCTTTAATTCCTCTAGCGAGCTAATGCCTTGTTCAACCCAGCGCAAACCATCTTGATACAGGCTGTGCATACCGTGTTGCTGAGCGTAATGACGTAATTGGCTTTCATCGGCACCAGCACCAATTAAACGACGTAATTCATTACCTAATACAAAAAGTTCATGAACGCCTGTTCGTTGGCTGTAGCCTGTATGTGCACATTTCTCACACCCTTGACTTAGCCAACGCGCGGTCTGATCGGGGGCAGGCGTTTTGCAACTGGGGCAGAGTTTACGTAGTAAGAGTCAGATTGACAGTATTAGGCTTTGATTATTTTTCTCATGGGCCTGTGAGCATTGGCAGGTTTAGCTGTACTGAGGCTAAGTAAGATAGGCGTAAAAAAGCCCCTGTTGGAAATGGGCGGATGTATTGGTGCAATTTGAAATCAAAGCACTGAGCCTAGGGGTTTGTGAGTTATTTATCAGTCCCTGTGGCTTTTATATAAATCTCAACATTGTTTTTTATTTTTTTGAGCTATGGAGAAAACGTTTATGCGTGTCACCAGTATAGAGCACATTCCTAGACCTTTTTTCTACACAAGTGTGATTTAAAATCGAGAAAATTAGTGGTATGAACCGTAATAAACAGGCTCAGGTGGGATAGGGCATTTATGTAATAAGCACAGCAGCTCTAAAAATTCAGAATAATACATCACAATCTACTGTAATCGACATTACTGAATAGCAAATTCGTCATATTAGATATATACGTAGTTTCTGAAGGACCATAAATTTTGGATAAAAGCCTAACCTATAGATTAAATACTTATAGATTTGCTATTATGTTGTAATAAGATAAGCTCTTATTCCTAAGATCAGATAAGTAAATTTAGAGTATTTGGAGATAAATTTTGAGTATTATGAGATATAGTTTTGACCCACGCTTTGTAAGTTGTAATAATGCTTTTCTTGTAACAGGAAAGGCTCAGGACGAAGAGTTAGATAAAAAAAATAGAAAATTACTAAAGCAAAATAAGACAGGTCACTGGGAAGTAAAAGAGGATCGTATCAACAAGGGCGATCTGATGTTTTTAATTTTACCAGATCAAATAGCAAAAGACGGCTACCCAAGAAAGCTATATGGTGGGAAAGTAAATCATGTTGAGTATAGCTTGGCTGACGGAGTGGTTTTTTCTGTTGATAAGTTTTTTTATTTAGAGACGATTTATAGTCATTTAAAACAGTTTCTTCTAGGAAAAGTCCCAGCTCAAGGTAATCATGTGCTTGGGGTATGGAGTGGGCCTATAAATTTAGATGCTTTTGGATTATTTGAAAATCTAGGGGGTTACCAGTTTGAGTCTGCTGAAGGAAAGAAAAGGTTAGCCATGCATGTTGTGATTGAGAGAAATGCATATTTAGCTAGGCGAAAAAAAGATTTAGTACTTAAAAAAAATGGCAAGCTATCTTGTGAGGCCTGTGGCTTTGATTTTGCAGGTTTCTATGGAGAGATTGGGCAAAGATTTTGCGAGATACACCACAGAGTGCCCTTGTCAAAGTCTAGGGAAACAGTCACAACTCTAAATGATCTAGCTGTTCTTTGCGCAAACTGTCATAGGGTTATTCATCGTACCCATCCTATGATTACTGTTGAACAGTTAGCAGAAATAGTAGCCAATAAAGATTAGGGATGGTCACGTCTATCGAAATCATCAATTTTTGATATAGACTTTAGAGTAATTAGTTATTATTAAATATGACTGAAGTTTTTTATAGAAATTAATTTTTAGGTATTCAATTATGGGATTAGATAAAGAGACGGATGTTAGTGATAAAAAACTTGATTTTTTGAGGTATGAAGTTGGCTTGTTATCCTTGCAGGCTGCGCTTTCTACTAGAAATAAGAATTATCCTATTTATAGTGACAACTGTTCAGGAAGCAGCAAAAAAATTTTAAAAAAAAGGTTGAGACAAGAGCTTTATAACCTTGAGGTAAAATATATTGATGGTAAGGTTACGTCTGATCAGCACTGTAATAATATTGAATTATTAAGTAAAAAAATTACAGAAGAATTTAAAGATATATTGTACGGAAATTGTTTTCGTTTTGGTGTTTCACAAAAAATACTTAATCTTTATCTAAAGTACTTGTGGACAATGGGAATTATTGCTGAGCCTCCTCATTGTCCTCTTGATGGTATTATTAGTACTAAGGCTGATTTATATTATATATGGACAGAGAGTGATAGTAGGATTGATTACGAGTCCATCATATTTGATTTTTCGAAAATTGCTTATCCTAAAAGTTGTGCTGTTTGGGAGCTGGAAAATTTTAAGCGTAGAGATCAGTAAAAATATCTTAGCAAAGCGGCTCTTAAATACATCAGTAATAAAAAATTATCTACTATTGACTTAGGTTTTAGGATGACTAGTTCTAATTGGTTATGATTATATTTCTACACAATAATATTATTTAAAAGGAGCTGGTCATGAGTGGTATTGCTAATTTTTTACCGCTTTAGCCGATTTTGGAGAAATACTCGCTGCTGTTGTAGCTTATTTAGCTTTATATAGAAAATCTAAGCCACAATTTCTGATTTATTACAGACGAAATCCAAATTACCAAACTATTATTAATTTAGTTATGGAAATATAGGGCAGGGAAGTGCAATTAATATTACTTTCTCAATTGATATTCCAGTTGGCTGTTATGGGCTTGCTAGCTTAGATTGGAAAGGTAGATTAATGCCAAGAAAAGGATTTACTATGTTGGCCCCATGTCAAAAATAAATTTTTGATGGAGGGCCATTTTTGGGTATTCAGAGGGAATTCAACGGTAGCCTAATAGTTCGGGCTTCATATGAGTACAAAAATCCTATTGGTTGCTTAAGCAATGACAGCGAAAGCTTTACCCTTAGTGTTGATCATCTAGTAAGCATGTCAATTAGAAAAAGCGCGGGGCCATTTCGTTTTAATTTATCTAAATCTGGTGTAGATATTTCAGTTGGTGTAAAAGGATTGAGGCTTGGCACAGGGCCTAGGGGTAATTATGTTCATATGAGACGGAACGGTATTTACTGTAGAGCCACTTTATCTTCTGAAAAAATGCACCATCTGTTAGGAAATTCAATGAAAAAATCCCGTTGTACCGATAGCCAAGCCAAATCATGACCATTTTGAAGCCAGCTGAAGCCGATTCCAGGGCTGTGCCTGAGCAATATAACGTTTTATAAATGGCGCAATGTGCTGTGCGGCACTACAATGTGAGAATTCGTCTGGTCTGTATGGTATTTAGTATTAAACAGATCTGGCCGGTGGGTTTTATGCATGATCAGCTAGCGGATGGTCGGAGTATCCGACTATTTAACGTCGTGGATGATTTTAACCGTGAAAGCTTGGGTATTAAAGTGTATCTCTCCTTACCTGCCGAACGGGTTATACATGCGCTAGATCAAATAAAGGGGGTATTTAACTATTCGGAAAAAAGCGCCTCTAGCTTAACTCGGCTGTTCCTTGTCGGAAGTGAGAAAGCTGACCAAAATGCTGACCAAACCACCCCAAATAGCCCAAAAAAAAGCCAACTTTCTCAGTTGGCGATTTTTTAAGGTATTGATTTTGCTAGGGTTTTTGGTGGAGCCGGGGGGAATTGAACCCCCGTCCGCAAGCCCTCTGCAGGCAGTTCTACATGTGTAGTCGAATTATTTTAAGTTTTAGCCGCAAGCCATGCCATTCAACAGGCCATCTTTTGGCGATCCACATCGTTTTAGGTCTAGTTCGTGTGGCCCGAATTAGACCGATTCTTTGTGAATGACGCTGCTGTTAGTTTCCTAACCTAACCCAAAGACAAATTAGTGCAGCGACTCTGAACCGGTTATTAAGCGGCTAGAGCGAAACGCTCATCATTTGCGTTTATAGTTTTCCAGTGGATTTACGAGCGAACTGGTGCTCGACATGCCCTGCTCTGTTTCGTGACCCACGTCGAAGCCAGGTCGGCCCCATGTGTTCATTATCTAGCAGATATATACATTGTACGTGAAAAATGACGGTTTGTCTAAATTAGCAGTGCTATTATGCGAACACGTCGGGTGAAAACACCATTATTTATTTTTTGGCCTTTAAGGGCTATTTTTGTACGGAGCTAGACATGAGTACGTCTGCTAACCACGGGCCGGTGCTGCGTTATATTAAGCATGGCAGCTTAGTAAGCCAAATTGCACTGGGCTTAGTTGCTGGTATTGCCTTAGCTTATTTTTTTCCTAGTGCTGCCCAGTCTGTAGCGTTGCTGGGGGAGCTATTTGTTCGAGGCTTAAAGTCTGTTGCACCGCTATTGGTCTTTGTTTTAGTGTTGTCCTCCATTGCTAATCACCGCAAAGGAACCAATAGCAATATGGGGCGGGTAGTGGCTTTGTATTTAGTCGGGACCTTTCTAGCAGCCTTGCTGGCCGTGGTAGCCAGTTTTTTATTTCCTGTGACAATTCAGCTAAAAGAGGTGGAGCAAATCCTAACGCCTCCGGAAAGTATTAGCGAGGTCTTGCTCACCGTATTATTAAATGTGATTGATAACCCAGTTCATGCGTTATTAGAAGCAAACTACATGGGGATTTTAGCTTGGGCGATTGCATTAGGAATTGCTTTGCGTAGTGCGGGAGAAACCACTAAAGAGGTGGCGCGTAGTCTCAGTGATGCGGTGACTTTTGTGGTGCGTCTGGTGATTCGTTTAGCGCCCTTAGGTATTTTCGGCTTAGTTGCAAGCACCATCGCGACCACTGGTTTTAGTGCATTAAAAGATTACACCTTGGTACTGTCTTTGCTATTGGCGTGTATGGTTGTTGTGGCGTTGGTAATTAATCCGTTGATTGTATGGACTCAGATTCGTCGCAATCCATATCCTTTGGTCTTTACGTGTTTGCGTGAAAGTGGGGTTACGGCATTCTTTACGCGTAGTTCTGCTGCGAATATCCCCGTTAATATGGCCTTATCCAAACGCTTGCGATTAAACGAGGACATATATTCCGTTTCTATTCCTCTCGGTGCCACGATTAATATGGGTGGGGCTGCAATTACGATCACAGTCTTAACGTTGGCCGCGGCTAATTCGTTAAATATTACGGTGGATATGGGTACGGCTTTGTTACTGAGTGTGGTCGCAGCTGTAGCGGCTTGTGGGGCTTCAGGCGTAGCTGGTGGTTCATTGTTGCTTATTCCGTTAGCGGCTAGTTTGTTTGGTATGCCCAATGAAATTGCTATGCAGGTCGTAGGGGTTGGCTTTGTGATTGGGGTAGTGCAAGATTCGGCGGAAACCGCACTGAACTCATCCACAGATGTATTGTTTACCGCTGCGGCTTCTATCCATGAAGAACAGCGTTAGTTGATGTTTTAGTCATTTAAAATAAAAAAATGCGATAGTGCCAAAGCTATCGCATTTTTTTATTTAAACCCAAATTATTTTTGAATCCATTCAAGTACAAAGGGTAGGATTTCATTTGCGTGGTTGGCTACGCTATCAGCCTGCCATGAAGGTATGGCCTGATCAAAATTACAATATCCATAAGCGGCGACTAAGGTTGTCATGCCAGCGGCTTTTCCGGCTACGATGTCACGCTCATCGTCGCCTACATATATGCAGTTGGCGGGCTGAACTTTAGTTTTCTCACAAGCGAGAAATAAAGAGGCTGGGTGGGGTTTTAGGTGTGCAGTACAGTCTCCCCCTACCGTGACAGCACTGCTTTGATCTAAGCCAAAATGGGTCATAATAGGTTGAGTGAGACCGAGTGCTTTATTGGTGACTACACCCCAAGCAATACCCATGTCGTTTAATTGCCCAATTAGCTCGTCTACGCCATCAAATAAAGTGCTGTTGATCGTGGAATTAGCGGCGTAATGTTCAAGAAATAGGTGTTTTTGGATTTCAAAGTCCGGGTGGTCTGTATCGAGGTCCAGAGAGGCCTTTAGCAAGCCGCGAGCCCCCATAGAGGCGTAAGGGCGTAGAAAGTCTAAAGAGAGAGGCTCTAGGCCTTGTAGGGTACGTAAATAGTTGGCACTAGCAGCAAGATCGGGGGCTGAGTCCACCAGCGTGCCATCGAAATCAAAGAGAACAAGTTTAGTCATGGGATTCGCTTTTTGCCTTTGGTTTTTGAGTTGCCATTAAATAGTTCACTGAACTGTTTTGGCTCAAGGTGTAGTGTTTGGTTAGCGGGTGATATTCCAAACCTTTGAGCTCGTGCATAACCAAACCGCTTTGACGCGCAGAGCGAGCAAGCTCACTGGGCTTGATAAATGTCTCGTAGTGATGTGTTCCTTTGGGAACTAAATTCAACAGATACTCAGCCCCTACGATGGCATATAAAAAAGATTTGGGATTGCGGTTCAGAGTGGAGAAAAAGACCCAACCACCTGGTTTCACCATTTGAGAGCAGGCTCGAATGATTGAGGCGGGGTCAGGGACGTGCTCTAGCATTTCCATGCAGGTCACTACATCAAAGGCCTCTATGTGCTCTGCGGCCATGCTTTCTGCACTGATGTGCTCGTATTTCACTTTAACGCCAGACTCTAAACTGTGTAAGCGAGCAATTTTTAGGGATTTTTCGGCTAAATCTATGCCGGTGACGTCAGCCCCTTTAGCTGCCATTGATTCCGTAAGAATTCCGCCTCCGCAACCTACATCAATAATTTTTTTGTTCTGTAATCCACCTGCTGTTTGGCTGATCCAGTCTAAGCGAAGAGGATTGATTTCGTGTAGGGGCTTAAATTCGCTGGTAGGGTCCCACCACCGTGAGGCTAAAGCACTGAATTTCTCGATTTCAGCAGGATCAACGTTTACAGTAGACATAATACAGACCTATAAAAAGAATAAAGGCTCCTGATTAGGAGCCTTTATTGTATCGCTTTAAGCGAAAACAGTGCCGTTAAAACTGAAACGGATTACTGTTTGCGCGAACCAACGATTTCGATCTCTACGCGACGGTTTTGTGCGCGGCCTTCACGTGTAGCGTTAGTTGCTACAGGCTCAGATTCGCCTTTACCTTCTGTGTAGATGCGATCTGCAGGAATACCTTTAGAAACTAGGTACTCTTTAACAGAGTTAGCACGACGCTCAGACAATTTTTGGTTGTAAGCGTCAGGACCTGTTGAGTCAGTGTGACCAGTAGCAATCAATGTTTCTAATTCAACTGCGGAGGCTTGCTCAGCAACTTGGTTTAGAACTTGACGGCCTTCAGGCTTCAGTGTGGCTTTGTCGAAGTCAAAGAAAGTGTCGGCATTCAAAACAACTTTAGTTGATGTAGGAGCGACAACAGGGGCTTCTGGAGCTTGCGCTACAGGAACGCCGTCACAACCGGCGATGCCTGTTGCAGGTGTCCAGAAGTTGTTACGCCAGCACAATTCGTTTGTGCCGTTTTTCCATACGTCGCCAAATGGGTTTTGCCAGTTATTGACTTCACCGGTCTGTGCGGACACAGCACCAGTGGCTGTGGCTGCCGCAAAGGCGAGTGCAAGTGCGATTTTGGAGGGTTTATTCATGTTTCTCCTCGTTTGAGCTGATGCTGTTAAGTGACCGCAGCGAACCCCTGCCGCTTAAATTCAATGGTCGTTAAACGGTACCAGTTTAGCAACGCTAAGATTGGATCAAAGAATTGCGCTGGGTTTCATGCGTGTTAGCCAGAATGTTAAGACATTTCTGTCCAGTTCGCTAAGCGCAGAGGTGGTATATCGTGCAGATCGACCTAATAATGGTCGATAATTGGCATTATTGTTGGTTTTAGGCAACAAGGCAAGCTCTGAACAAATAATGAGCAGTTATTCACTTTTTTTGGTGTTTTTTGTCTACAGCCTTCCTTTTTTACGGCAAATTTTGGGGGTAGTACAATCAAGTACGAGTGTGATGGTAGAATTTCTTATTCGCCCTTATACGGCCTGCATCTTGCTTAACTTATATCTATAAAGACAAATTAATATGGATTCCTTTGCTAAGGAGACCCTTCCAATTTCACTGGAAGAGGAAATGCGTCGCAGTTATTTAGATTACGCGATGAGCGTAATCGTAGGGCGTGCGCTACCCGATGTGCGTGATGGCTTAAAGCCCGTGCATCGCCGTGTCCTGTATGCGATGCACGTGCTCAATAATGATTGGAACCGCGCTTATAAAAAATCAGCGCGTATTGTCGGTGACGTAATTGGTAAATATCACCCTCACGGTGACTCCGCTGTATACGACACCATTGTGCGTTTAGCCCAAGACTTCTCCATGCGTTACATGCTGGTTGATGGTCAGGGTAACTTTGGCTCTATTGACGGCGATGGCGCAGCGGCTATGCGCTACACCGAGATTCGCTTAGCTAAGATTTCTCACGAGATCCTGGCAGATATAGACCAAGAAACCGTAGATTTTGTGCCCAACTATGATGGCGCAGAAACTGAACCCGCCTTATTGCCTTCTCGTTTGCCTAACCTATTGGTGAACGGTAGCTCCGGTATTGCTGTGGGGATGGCCACGAATATTCCCCCCCATAATCTGTCCGAAGTCGTAAGCGGGTGTTTGTACTGCTTAGAAAATCCAGATTGCACGGTAGATGATTTATTTGAGTTCATCCCAGCTCCTGATTTCCCTACTGGCGGTATTATTTACGGTATGTCAGGGGTACGTGAGGGTTACCGTACTGGCCGAGGCCGTGTCGTCATGCGTGCTAAGGCGCACTTTGAAAACATGGATAAATCAGGCTCGCGCCAGTCCATTATCATTGATGCGCTACCGTACCAAGTTAACAAAAAAACACTGCAAGAGCGTATTGCTGATCTCGTTAACGAGAAAAAGGTCGAAGGGATTTCTGATATTCGGGATGAGTCCGATAAAGATGGTATGCGTTTGGTGATTGAGCTAAAACGCGGCGAAGTCCCAGAGGTAGTATTAAATAATCTCTATAAAAATACTCAGCTTCAAGAAACGTTCGGCATGAACATGGTGGCATTGGTGGATGGTCAGCCACGCCTGCTTAACCTAAAGCAGCTTGTTGAGTATTTCTTATTCCACCGTCGCGAAGTAGTGACGCGTCGTACCGTATTCCAATTACGTAAAGCTCGTGAGCGGGGCCATGTCCTAGAAGGTTTGGCTGTGGCACTGGCAAATATTGATGAGTTCATCCGCATTATTCGCGCCGCTCCTACTCCTCCTGACGCCCGTCGTGAACTCTTAGCTCAAAGCTGGGATGCGCAAATTGTGCGTGATATGTTGGCTCGTGCTGATGATAGTCAGATTCCGGGTGGTCGTTTGGCATATAGGCCTGACAATCTAGAGGATCATTTTGGCTTGCAGGCCGATGGTATGTATCGCTTAAGCGAGACGCAAGCTCAAGAAATTCTAAACATGCGCCTACAGCGCTTAACCGGTTTAGAGCAAGATAAAGTGATGGGTGAATATAAAGATGTCATGGAGGTCATTGCTGACCTCTTGGATATCTTGGCTCGTCCTGAAAGAGTCACTCAGATTATTGCTGATGAGCTGACATCACTTAAAGATGAGTTTTCCACTGAAAAAGACGTTCGCCGTTCAGAGATTGAGTTTAATGCGACTGAATTGGATGCGGAGGATTTAATTACGCCCATGGATATGGTGGTGACGCTATCCCACGAGGGCTACATTAAGAGCCAGCCACTTTCCGAGTACCGAGCTCAACGTCGTGGTGGTCGAGGCAAACAAGCAACCACAATGAAAGAAGATGATTGGATTGATAATTTATTTATCGCCAATACGCATAATTTCTTACTGTGTTTCTCTGATAAGGGTCGCGTGTACTGGCTCAAAGTCTGGGAGGTTCCACAGGGCTCTCGTAATTCGCGTGGTCGTCCTATCGTCAATATGTTCCCCTTAGAACAAGACGAGAAAATCACGGTGGTGTTATCCGTGAAAGAGTTTAGCGATGATCAGTTTGTGTTTATGGCCACATCCCAAGGCACAGTTAAAAAGACGCCTTTATCTCATTTCTCAAATCCACGTAAGGCGGGCATTATCGCAGTGGGCTTAGATGAGGGGGACTATTTAATTGGTGCCCAGCTAACCGCTGGTGAACATGATGTGATGTTGTTTTCGGATGCGGGTAAAGCCGTGCGTTTCTGCGAAACTGATGTGCGTCCAATGGGCCGTACAGCACGCGGTGTACGAGGCATGAATCTAGACGAAGGCCAGACCGTTATTTCGTTATTGGTGGCCGAAGATGAAACGCAGTCCGTACTCACCGCCACAGAGAATGGCTTTGGTAAACGCACTTCAATCAATGAGTACACCCGTCATGGGCGTGGCACTAAAGGCATGATCGCGATTCAAGGTTCAGACCGTAATGGTCACTTGGTGGGGGCGGTGCTGGTGCGTGAAAGTGATGAAATTATGCTGATCACTAACGCTGGCGTGTTGGTTCGCACTCGTGTTGAGGAAATCCGCGAAATGGGTCGAGCCACTCAAGGTGTAACGCTGATTAATGTGGATGAAAATAGCAAGTTATCAGGTATTTACCGAGTGGCTGAAAGCGATGTGGATCTCGAAGACGAAGATACAGAGCTAGAGGACACTTCTGCTGATGACTCTTTAACACCACCCGTAGCTCCTGACGCCGATACACAGGCAGATGAATAACTTATTGATGATGAAGGAATAGATAACATTATGCGTCCTTGGAATTTTTCTGCTGGTCCCTCGGCTCTACCCTTAGCTGTATTGGAACAAGCTGCGGCGGAAATGACGAATTGGCAGGGCTCTGGCATGTCGGTGATGGAAATGAGTCACCGTGGTGCTGAGTTTATGCAGATTCGTGATGAGGCCGAGCAAGATCTACGTGACTTGCTCAATGTGCCTGATGATTTTGCTGTGTTGTTTATGCAAGGCGGTGCTCAGGCACAAAACGCGATTGTTCCAATGAATCTATTGGGGCTGGCAGGACATAATCAGGCGGACTACGTAGTCTCTGGTAGTTGGTCTAAAAAATCATTCCAAGAGGCGCAACGTTATGGTGATGTGGCTTTGGCCGCTAGCTCGGAGTCGGAACAACGTATTAACGGTCAAGACCAACAGGGCTTGACTTGGTTTCCCGCTCCTAGCACGTGGCAAATTCGACCTACAGCCTCTTATTTGCATGTTTGTTCTAATGAAACGATAGGGGGCGTCGAGTTTAATGACTGGACGGCTATTGATATTCCATTAGTGATCGATGCCTCTTCTAATATTTTATCCCGCCCCATTGATTTCAATAAGGTGGATATGGTGTATGCGGGGGCACAAAAAAATGCAGGGCCTGCAGGTATAACACTGGTTATTATTCGCAAAGATTTGTTGGGTGCGGCCTCAGCTCACTGTCCTAGCGCTTTTAATTATGACGTGGTCGCCAAAAACGACTCCATGTTTAATACGCCACCAACCTACCCCATTTATATAGCGGGACTTATGTTTAAATGGCTCAAAGCGCAGGGTGGGGTAGCGGCAATCGAACAAGCTAATATCGCTAAAGCAAACCTGTTTTATGATTACTTAGACGGCTCTAACTTCTACCGTAATACCGTAGAGACAACAGCACGTTCACGCATGAATATTCCTTTTCTATTAGCTAAACCAGAGCTAGATAAGCTATTTTTGCAACAGGCTGAAGAGGCAGGTTTATTGCAATTAAAAGGTCACAAGAGCGTAGGGGGGATGCGCGCCTCCATTTACAATGCGCTACCTATCGAGGCCGTGCAGGCATTAATTGCTTTCATGAAAGGGTTTGAGGCGAGCCATGGCTAAGACGCTTTTAGAACAGCTAGGTCCTTGGCGTGAGCAAATTGATGCTTTGGATCAGCAGATTTTAACGCTGCTTAATCAGCGTGCTCACGCAGCCCTAGAAATTGGCAAAATTAAAGAAAGCTTGAATGCGAATGACAGCATTCTAAAGCCAGAGCGCGAAGCGCAAATTATTACTCATTTACAAAGCATGAATAGCGGGCCGATTACTGACGCATCTGTAAAAGCAGTTTGGGCAGAGGTTATTTCGGCCTGTCGCGGCTTGGAGCGGCAGTTGCGAGTGGCATTTTTAGGGCCTCAAGGCTCATTCTCAGAGCAAGCCGCCCTAGAGCATTTCGGTCATTTTGTGCAACCTGTTGCCTGTCAGAATTTTGATGAGGTCTTTAGGCTTGTAGAGGTAGGTGAGGCCGATGTGGGCATGGTTCCTGTAGAAAATTCCACCGAAGGTGCTGTTAACCGGACGTTGGACTTGCTGCTGAACTCATCATTGAAAGTATTGGGCGAAAGGTCCTTAGCTATTCATCATAATATTTTGACGCAGCAAGGCACTTTGGACGGGATAAGCCGGATTATGGCGCACCCTCAGGCTTTAGCACAGTGTCAAAACTGGCTCGCAAGGCATTATCCTCAGATTCAACAAGATGCGGCCTCTAGCAATGCCGAAGCCGCTCGTATAGCTGCCTCAGATCCTACTGTAGCCGCAATAGCTGGTCTTAAGGCTGCGGAGCATTGGGGGCTTCAGGTTGCGCATGCCAGCATTCAGGATGATGCTCAGAATCGTACACGGTTTTTAGCCATAGGGAATATAGAATCATTACCTTCTGGTAATGACAAGACGAGTGTGATTTTAGCTGTACCTAACCGCTCAGGTGCGGTGCATGAAATGCTCGCTCCTTTTGCCCAGCATCAGGTGTCTATGACACGACTAGAGTCACGTCCAGCTCGTACGGGCCAGTGGGAGTATTATTTTTATGTCGATTTACTAGGGCATCAAAATGAGTCATCCGTACAAAGCGCACTAGCACAAATCAAACAGCAAGTCGCTTTTTGTAAAGTGCTTGGCTCCTACCCACGTCAGGCGTAATCAATGACGAGGCAGAACAATGCATTTTTCATTCCTGTTTTAGTAGTCGTTGGTCCTGGACTAATAGGTGGTTCGGTGGCGGCAGCTCTAAAACAGGCTGGCTGTGTGGGCAAGGTAATTGGTGTTAGTCGTCAACCCAGCACCACAGCTCAGGCTTTGCATTTAGGGTTAATTGACGAAATAGCTGATTTAGTGACAGCTACGCAGCAGGCAGATGTCATTTTGCTTGCGACTCCCGTACGTGCTACCCGGACTTTGTTAAAACAAATTCAACCGCACTTGCAACCGCATACGGTGATTACCGATGCGGGCAGCACAAAGGCGGATGTGCTGGCAGATGCTTTGCAGGTTTTAGGCGATCAGGCCGCGCAATTTGTCCCAGGGCATCCTATTGCAGGTGCAGAAAAAGCAGGCCCTGATGCGGCTTTTGCTGAGCTTTATAGAAACCGTATTGTTATTTTAACGCCTCATAAAAATAATACGAAGTCTGTTAGGCAGCAAATGACACAGTTATGGGAAGCGTGCGGAGCGCGAGTCATGCTGATGCCTGCTCAGGATCATGATCGGGTGTTGGCCTCTGTTAGCCATGTGCCCCATTTTTTATCCTCTGTGTTTATGTGGCAAGTGGCTAGTGCTGCAGATGCTGATGTGCGTTTACATGTAGCAGGCAGTGGTTTTAGGGACTTTACACGTATTTCTGCCGGTTCAGCAGAGGTTTGGCGAGATATTTTTCTGAGTAATCGCGAGGCGGTGCTCTCTGAATTACAGCAGATTCGTCACGCTTTTGAGCAAGCTGAAACGGCATTACGAGAGGCAGATGAAACCGCCTTATCTGAGTTTTTAGAAAAAGCAGCGTTGGCTCGTCGTCTGTGGGGCCAAAGGAGTGGACTGGAATGAGTATAGAACAATTGGTTTTGAACCCTGTCAAAAAAGCCCAAGGTGTTATCGATCTACCTGGCTCTAAAAGTATTTCGAATCGGGCTTTGTTGCTGGCCGCTATCACTCCAGGGCTAACCACGTTAACGGGGTTGTTGGCTTCAGACGATACAAAAGTCATGCTAGAGTCATTGCACAAGATGGGTGTTAAAACCAAACTTCTTTCTGTCGATAGCTATGAAATCCATGGGGGAACTCCCTTTGAAAATACCACTGCGGATTTATTCTTAGGTAATGCTGGAACAGCGGTACGCTCATTGACAGCTGCATTGGCATGGATGGGGGGGGATTTCACTCTCTCTGGGATTGAGCGTATGCACGAACGACCCATAGGGGATTTGGTGGATGCCTTGCGTTTGGCTGGGGCTGACATACAGTATTTAGGTAAAGAGGGCTACCCTCCCTTAAAGATAGCTCAACCTACTTTAGATTTATCCCAGCCCATACGGGTTAAAGGCTCGGTGTCTAGTCAGTTTTTAACAGCCTTATTGATGGCCGCTCCGATTGCAACGGCGCAGATGCAGACTGATTTGGTGATTGAGGTTGAGGGGACATTGATCTCACAGCCTTATATTGCTATCACTGTAGATATGATGGCTCGCTTTGGTGTAAAGGTTGAACATGATACGAATTGGCAGCGCTTCACGATTGATCGTGCTGCTCAGTATCAATCCCCAGGTGTTTTGCACGTAGAGGGTGATGCATCATCAGCTTCGTATTTTCTTGCTTTAGGAACAATAGCAGGAGGGCCGATCGAGATTCAAGGGGTAGGCTCGCTTTCCGTTCAAGGTGATGTGCAGTTTGCCCAAGTTATGCAGAAAATGGGGGCTAAGGTTGAGTTTCAACCGAACTCCATGCGAGTTACAGGTAAACAAGTAGCGCAAGGTGAAAAACTACACGCTTTTGATTTAGACTTTAATTTAATACCCGATGCGGCGATGACGGCGGCAGCCTTAGCTATTTATGCTGATGGCCCGTGCTTATTACGCAATATTGCAAGTTGGCGAGTAAAGGAAACAGACCGTATTGATGCAATGCAGAACGAATTGCGCAAGCTGGGGGCGAAAGTAGAGTCTGGACCTGATTGGTTACGAGTACATCCCATAGCTGACGGAGCTTGGAAACCTGCTGTGATTGAAACCTATGATGACCATCGAATGGCTATGTGTTTATCATTAGCAGCCTTTGGTCCAGTACCTGTCACGATTGTAGATCCGGGTTGCGTTAGCAAAACTTTCCCGCATTATTTCTCTGTGTTTAACCAACTAGTTGATTAAAAAGAAAAAATAAATGAATAACAACGCCATGACACCTGTTATTACGATTGACGGACCTACCGCCTCGGGTAAGGGTACTATAGCAACGCAAGTTGCACAAAAACTGGGTTGGCAGATTCTAGATAGTGGGGCGTTATATCGACTAACTGCCTTAGTTGTAACGCGACAAGAGATTAACGAGGACGATATGGCGGCTGTTGCTCAAGCCGCTCGTCAGCTAGATGTTCGCTTTGTTGATGGCTGCTGTTTATTAGCCTCAGAGGATGTAACGCAAGCCCTTCGTGCCGAAGAAATTGGGCTGCTAGCATCTAAAATAGCGGCATACCCGGCCGTTAGAGACGCTTTGTTGGCGCGCCAGAGAGATTTTCGGCAGGGTACAGGGTTGATTGCGGATGGCAGGGATATGGGAACGGTGGTTTTTCCTGATGCCCCACTTAAAATATTCCTTGTTGCAGATGTGCAATCACGCGCACAAAGACGCTATAAACAGTTGATAGATAAGGGCGTATCTGCTAATCTTTCGGATCTATTAGCTGATTTGCAAGCGCGTGATTTACGTGATAGCAGTCGGGCGGTGGCTCCTTTAAAGGCAGCCCCAGACGCATACACGATTGACTCCTCTGCCTTATCTATTGATGATACGGTGGCACAGGTGCTGCAATATTGGGCTAACTTACAGAATTGATTGGTGTCGTAAAAAGACGGTTTTATTAGTCCTATACGATGTGTTTTCACTCCACCGGGCAATGGTGCCTGGTGTGCATTTACTAAGCCAGTAATGGCTGATGGATTTATTTAATGTCCTCCATCTCTACTACCGATGTATTAGGCGGCGAAAGCTTTGCTGACCTATTTGAAGCCAGCCTTCAATCTCAAGACCTAAAATCTGGCGAAGTTATCTCCGCTGAGGTCTTGCGTGTTGACCACAACTACGTTTTAGTTAACGCAGGTTTGAAATCTGAGTCCATGATTCCTATCGAGGAATTCTTGAATGATCAAGGCGAACTCGAAGTCGAACCCGGCGATTACGTTTCCGTTGCTATCGATGCATTCGAAAACGGTTATGGCGACACTATCCTGTCCCGCGATCGCGCTAAACGTCTATCGGCTTGGTTGTCTCTAGAACAAGCCTTGGAATCAGGCGAACTCGTTACCGGTACCATCACTGGCAAAGTCAAAGGCGGTATGACTGTAATGACCAACGGTATCCGTGCATTCTTGCCCGGTTCTTTGGTTGACTTACGTCCTGTTAAAGACACCACCCCATACGAAGGCAAAACCGTTGAGTTCAAAGTGATCAAACTTGATCGCAAACGTAACAACGTCGTTTTATCCCGTCGCGCTGTTCTTGAAGCCAGCATGGGCGAAGAGCGTCAAAAACTACTCGAAACACTCACCGAAGGTATCGTTGTTAAAGGTATTGTTAAAAACATTACTGATTACGGTGCATTCGTTGACTTGGGCGGTATCGATGGTCTATTGCACATCACTGACATGGCATGGCGCCGTGTACGTCACCCATCCGAAGTACTTCAAGTGGGTGAAGAAATCGAAGCTAAAGTTCTTAAATTTGACCAAGATCGCAGCCGCGTATCCTTGGGCGTTAAGCAACTAGGCGAAGATCCTTGGATCGGTCTATCCCGTCGTTACCCACAAAGCACACGCTTGTTCGGTAAAGTAACTAACTTGACTGATTACGGTGCATTCGTCGAAGTCGAAGACGGTATCGAAGGTTTGGTACACGTTTCCGAAATGGATTGGACCAACAAAAACGTAGACCCACGCAAAGTAGTTACTTTGGGTGAAGAGGTCGAAGTTATGGTTCTTGATATTGACGAAGATCGTCGTCGTATCTCCCTAGGTATGAAACAATGTCGTGCTAACCCATGGGAAGAGTTCGCATTGAACTTCAAACGTGGCGATAAAGTACGTGGCGCAATCAAATCCATTACAGACTTCGGTGTATTCGTTGGTCTAGACGGTGGTATTGATGGTCTAGTTCACCTATCTGATCTATCTTGGACTGACAGTGGCGAAGAAGCTGTTCGCAACTACAAGAAAGGCGACGAGGTTGATGCCATCGTTTTAGGTATTGATACAGACAAAGAGCGTATCTCCTTGGGTATCAAACAACTTGAAGGCGATCCTTTCAACAACTACGTATCCGCTAACGATAAAGGCGCACTAGTTAAAGGTACAGTTAAATCCGTCGAAGCTAAGGGTGCTGTTGTGACCTTATCTGTAGACGTTGAAGGTTACCTACGTGCATCTGAAATCTCTGCTGGCCGTGTCGAAGACGCGACAACTGCAGTTAAAGAAGGCGACGAAGTCGAAGCCATGATCATTAACGTTGATCGCAAAGCCCGTTCTATTCAATTGTCTATCAAAGCGATTGATAACGTTGAAACAGCACAAAGCATGCAGCGTATCTCCGATGCTAGCGCATCCGCAGGTACTACAAACCTAGGTGCATTGCTACGCGCTCAGCTAGAACAACAGCGTGAAGACGCTGAATAAGGTGTGACAAAGTCAGAGCTTATAGCACTGTTGGCCAGCCGCACTACGCAGCTGGCTCAAAAGGACACCGAGCTAACGGTTAAGACTATTCTTGATGCAATGACAACAGCCTTGGCTAATGGTCAACGCATCGAGATCCGAGGATTTGGTAGTTTTTCTTTATCTACTCGGTCTTCTCGGGTTGGTCGTAATCCGCGCTCAGGGGAACAAGTCCTAGTGCCCGCTAAACAAGTACCACACTTTAAAGCTGGTAAGGAATTACGTGAACGGGTTGATAATGCTTTTTTAGCACAGCAAAACGTAAACTAATTACTTATTTAGTTCAAAAAAACAGGCTCTTCATGAGCCTGTTTTTGCGTCTGTGCTAATTACCTCATTTGCCTTTACAATTGAGGGATCAAATACATTTGTTGGAGCCTGTTTATGCGCTATCTAGTTTGGGTGTTGCGATTATTAGTGTTTGTAGTGGTGCTGTTGTTTGCGCTCAAAAACACCGAGCCGGTTCAGGTTAGTTTTTTTGCTAATTATGCTTTAGCTAACGTCCCTCTTATTGTGGTGATGTTGGTGTCTTTCTTGTTGGGTTTGTTATTAGGTTTGTTATTGATGATTTTGACTATTATGCGTAAAAATCGTGAAATAGCTAAATTAAAACGTGACGTTGCCCGTTTGGAGGATAACTTAAAAAACCCGGTAACTCCGACAGACCCAGTGGCAGCAGAGACGATTGCGCCTTTGGCTCCACTCTAATCGAGGTGTAGTGTGGATTTTGAACCATGGTGGCTGTTAATTGTGCCCGTGCTGTTTGGTTTGGGCTGGATTGCAGCTCGGGTCGACTTTAAACAAATGCTCTCCGAAAGCAAGCAATTACCTGATTCTTATTTTAAAGGGTTGAATTTCTTGCTTAACGAGGAGCCCGATCAGGCGATTGATGCTTTTGTTGAGGTCGCTAAACTCGATCCTGAAACCACAGAATTGCATTTTGCTCTGGGTAGTTTATTTCGACGTCGAGGTGAAATGGAGCGGGCGATTCGAGTGCATCAAAGTTTATTAGCTCGCACAGATTTGCCACAGACAGATCGTGAAAATGCTCAGTTTGAAATAGCACAGGATTTTCTTAAGGCTGGGATGCTAGATCGAGCCGAAGAGGCTTTCGAGGCCGTATCCACAGGACGCCATGCCATACTGGCGGTACGATCTTTGATTCATATTTATGAGTCAGGTCATGACTGGCCTAAAGCCATTGAGGCAGTACGCCGTTTGCGAAGCTTGGTCGAGGAACCTGTGCCTCAATTGGTGCACTATCAATGTGAGCAAGCTGATGCGGCCCTAATGCGCAGAGAGCCTGATATAACGGCAGCAGAGGCAGCGTTGAACGAGGCCGAGCGAGCGGCAAAGGCACTGGGTGAAAAAGAAGGGAGCCGGGCTTCTAGCGCTCGTATCTTTATGCTAAGAGCTAAATTGGCAAAGATGCAGCAAGACTACCCTTTGCAACAGTTCTATTTGCTTGAGGTTTTGCGTGTGGCTCCTTTATATGGAGGCTTAGTCGCTGCTGATTTAATGCAGTGCTATGAACAACAAGGCCAAGTGCAGCTAGGTTTGGTTGAACTTCAAAAACACTATGAACGCTATCCTTCCGTAGATGTCTTTGCACAGGTATTTAAAGGGCTACGAGAGCAACAAGGCGCTGATGCGGCATGGACTTTTGCACGCCAAGCCTTAGAGCAATCTCCCTCACTACTGGGGTTGGATCGCAGTTTGCAATTGGAATTACAACATCCGGATAATCCTGCCGCAGAGCATGTGCTGGGTGGTGATCTCGCCTTATTACGTACGTTGGTACACAAGCATACTCAGCGCTTAGATCGTTATGCTTGCCAACAATGTGGCTTTGAGGCTAAGCATTTTTATTGGCAGTGTCCCGGATGCACGCATTGGGAAAGCTATGCTCCCAAGCGATTAGAGGAGATGCAGTAATGGGTTTTCCTACCTCAGAGCAACTCGCACAACTACGAATTCTAGTGGTAGGCGATATTATGTTGGATCGCTATTGGTTTGGTGAGGTAAATCGCATCTCACCAGAGGCTCCTGTTCCTGTGGTGAAAGTCGTACGAAAAGAAGATCGACTAGGGGGAGCTGCTAATGTGGCGCGCAACTGTGTGGCATTAGGTGCTCAGGCCAGTTTAATCGGCTTAATTGGTGCTGACGAGGCTGGTGCAGCAGTGCAAGAGCTTTGCCAGACTGATGGGGTAAGACCTTATTTATGTAAAGACCCGTCTGAACCTACCATCTTGAAATTACGTATATTAGGGCGTCAGCAGCAATTGTTACGGGTTGATTTTGAAAATCCGCCCAGTGCGGCAGTATTAGAACAGTTGCATCAACATTTTTCAGATGTTTTGGCTTCACATGATGTGGTTGTGTTATCTGATTATGCAAAAGGCGCTTTATCTCAAGTTGAGATGCTGATTACACAGGCTAGAGAAAAAAACATTCCTGTCTTGGTAGACCCTAAGGGTGATGATTACTCTCGTTATAAAGGCGCGAGCAGCATCACGCCTAATCGAGTAGAGATGCAGCAAGCCGTCGGAAAATGGATCTCAGAGGATCAGTTGACGCAAAAAGCTCAGAACTTACGGGATCAGTTGCGTCTAGAAGCTCTATTAATCACACGCTCCGAACAAGGAATGACCATTTATACAGATCAAGGTCGGGCTCATGCCGGAGCTCAGGCTCAAGAGGTCTTTGATGTGTCAGGAGCCGGAGATACGGTATTAGCGACTTTGGCAGTAGCTAGAGCCGCAGGGCTAAGCTGGAATGAATCAATGAACTGGGCAAACAAGGCAGGTAGTATTGTGGTGGGTAAATTAGGTACATCCACCGTAACCGCAGAGGAATTACAATGATAGTAGTTACAGGTGGAGCAGGCTTTATTGGTAGCAACCTACTAGTAGGTCTAAATAAAATTGGAATCAATAATATTTTGGTGGTAGACGATCTGCTTGAGGGCGATAAATTCCATAATTTAGTACAGGCAGACATTGCAGACTATATGGATAAGGATCAGTTTAGAAAGCTGCTATTAACAGGTGGACTACCTAACATCAGTGCGGTATTGCACCAAGGGGCTTGCTCGGATACAACAGAGCGCGACGGCCGATATATGATGGATAATAATTATCGTGTCACGCTTGAGTTATTTGAGTATTGCCAAACGTACAGAATTCCTTTTGTGTATGCCTCTTCAGCGGCTGTTTATGGGGCCGGGCCTAATTATGTTGAAGATATTCATAATGAGTCCCCATTAAATGTATACGGCTATTCAAAGTTCCTGTTCGATCAGGTGTTGCGTCGTCACTTAGGTTCACTTACGGCCCCTGTGGTGGGCTTGCGTTATTTTAACGTGTATGGCCCACAAGAAAACCATAAAGGACGTATGGCTTCGGTTGCTTTGCATAATATGAACCAGTATAAAAATGAGGGCTTTGTTCGTCTATTTGGTGGTTGGGATGGCTATCCTAATGGTGGGCAACAACGTGATTTTGTCTATATTGATGACGTAGTTAATGTAAATCTTCATTTTTTACAGAGAGAAAAATCCGGTATTTTTAATTGTGGTAGTGGCCGAGCCCAACCTTTTAACGATGTGGCGCATACGGTGGTGAATACTATGCGAGAGCTAGAGGGGTTGCCTAGCTTAGATCTAGCGCAAATGGTAGAGCAGCAGTTATTACAATACATTGATTTCCCTGATGATTTAAAGGGACGCTATCAAAGTCATACTCAAGCTGATTTGCGTCAGCTTAGAGCTGCTGGATATGAGCAGGACTTTGTTGATGTCCAAACAGGTGTGCGTGATTATGTATTAAAACAAAACGCGTAACCGGAAGATATTGTTGAAACTACGCAGAGGTTAACCCCTGCGTATATATACGAGCTAGGCAAAAAGATAACCATAGGTAAAGCTAACTAGACCTTTATCCTACGGAGATCATCATGCCTTTAGCTCGTTTTTTATTTACGCCTTTGTTCCTGGCGCGATGTATTGTTTTATGTGTGATTAGTTTTATGGCTTTGCAGGCTGTAGCTGTGGATTTGAATAAAGCGACACTTAATGAGTTACAACAAATCAAAGGTATAGGCCCCAAGACAGCAGAGCGCATTATCGAAGAACGTGAACGTAGTGGCCCTTATGACTCATTGAAAGACCTATCAGAGCGGGTAAAAGGCATTGGACCTAAACGTTTAGTGACTCTTCAGGCTTTGGGCTTGCATACGGGTGATGCTTTGCCGTTGATTCCTTCGGACAAAAACACAAAAAACAGCCCTAAATAGTGACTTAATTAGTATTATATAGGGATGAGTAGGCCATTTTGGGCCATAGGTGTTTATAGGGCTTTATATGAAAAACTATCCAACCATCGAAGACACGATTGGCATGACGCCATTGGTGCGATTACAGCGTTTGCCTGAAATCTACAATGTGGGGCGTGGCAATGTGATCCTAGCAAAATTAGAGGGTAACAATCCCGCAGGCTCCGTTAAAGACCGTGCCGCTAGCTCTATGATTCGTATGGCAGAGGCTCGTGGCTTGATTAAGCCAGGTGATACGCTCATTGAGGCAACCAGTGGTAATACAGGTATTGCGTTAGCCATGATCGCTGCTGTACGTGGCTATAAGATGATCCTGATCATGCCTGATAACTTATCAGTAGAGCGTCGCGCATCAATGACCGCATACGGCGCAGAGCTGATTCTGACGCCAGCCTCCGAAGGAGGTATGGAGTATGCGCGTGACTTAGCCCTGAAAATGCAAGCCGCAGGAGAAGGCCTAGTTCTTGATCAGTTCTCTAATGATGACAACCCTCTAGCACATATTCAAGGCACAGGCCCAGAGCTTTGGGATCAAACCTCTGGACAAATTACTCACTTCGTAAGTGCCATGGGTACTACTGGTACGATTATGGGTGTGGGTTCTTATTTAAAGTCTAAAAACCCAGATGTCGTAGTGGTAGGTGCTCAGCCCGAAGACGGGGCGCAGATTCCAGGTATTCGTAAATGGCCTGTAGAGTATCTGCCTAAAATTTATGATGCGTCTAGGGTTGATGTGGTGGAATCCATAGAGCAAGCCGAGGCCGAGCATATTGCTCGCGAGCTTGCCTCTAAAGAAGGTATTTTTGCCGGTATTTCATCCGGAGGGGCGTTGGTGGCAGCATTGCGCATTGCACAACGCACCGAGAACGCCACTATTGTGTTTATTGCATGTGATCGTGGGGATCGCTACTTGTCTACAGGCGTTTTTAAATAAACGTTGAGTTACGCTATTAAACAGGAAAGCCCTCTAGATGAAATAAATACAGGTCCATTCAACACAGACTGTCTATTTCATCTAGAGGGCTATTTTTTTAGTTATGGTGTCTTGTTGCAAGTATCTCTGCAAAATCAGCCACAGTGGTGGCGTAAAAATAGCTGCGGTTGTACGAGGTAATGGCAAAAAAGTTAGGGGTGGCTACCCGGTATTCAGCTGTGCCTTGGCTTTCCTCGGCTAAATCAATAATTCCTAACGGGGCTTGTGTCCACGTTGCTTTGCCGCTGTCTACTCGTGTGGCCGCTTGTGCTTGTTCAATTTGTGACCAGCTTAATAGGGGTTTTAGTCCTCCATCAACTAGTTTTTTTGCCGTAGTATCATTGACGGTGGTTGGGGCAAAAACGGGGAGGCCAGGTTGCCAGCCATGTTCGATAAGAAAGTTAGCTACAGATGCGATAACGTCCGGAATCGAGTGATGTAAATCAATACGACCATCGCCATCAGCATCTACGGCAAAACGCATTAAACTTCCGGGCATAAATTGTGGTAGTCCCATCGCGCCAGCAAAAGAGCCCGTCGCACTAGACGCATGTAGTTTGCCTTGATGGTCAAGCACAATCAGATCAGCAAGTTGGTCTCTAAATAATTGCCCTCGCTCGGGGCGACTATTATCAGGATAGCTAAAACCCAGTGTTAACAGGGCATCTATGACTCTAAAGTCGCCAGTGTAATTACCATATATAGTCTCTACACCAATAATAGCTACGATGATTTCTGGCGGTACACCATATTGGGCAGCAATACGGTCAATAGTAGAGGCGTGTTTATCCCAAAACTCTAGACCCGCTTTTATGCGTATAGGCTCAATAAAGCGGTTTTTATAAGTAGACCAACTGCGTTTAATGCGACCTTTGCTAGGGGCCATGAGTCGTGCGACTTGGGCATTATAAGACGCTGACTTCAGCAAGGTTTCAATGTTTGCTAACGGTATGGATTGAAGTTGGGCTAGCTCATTGGCCCAGTGTTGTAAATAAGGACTGAGTGATCCGTCGGCTTGAAAATAATCCTGTCTGCCTTGAATAGAGTCACCACTCTTGGGGTGAGAGTCTAGGGCTTTTACGACTGGTGTATTTGTTGTGGCGGTGTTATCTATAGTAACTGTTGCAGTATTAACCGGGGTAGTGTATTGCGTTGTTGTATTCGAAGTCGCGCAACCTGCTAAAAGTAACCAGTAAAAACTAGCTTGTATTAGGCGTGTTTTTCTTAACATAATTAGACCTTATGGAGACAATATATATCACTCACCCTCTATTTCGTTTACACGAAATGGGGGCAGAGCACCCTGAGGCTCCTTTTCGTTTAGATGCTATAGACACGCAATTACAACGTACTGGATTAGCTGATTTACTGCGATTTTTGCAGGCAAAAAAAGCCACGGATGAGGATTTGCTACGGGTGCACAGCCTACATCATATCGCTAATTTAAAGCAGAATGCGCCTCAGGATGGTTATTATTCTATTGATGCCGATACCCGTTTAAATGTGCATACCCTAGAGGCCGCATATCATGCGGCAGGTGCTGGGCTTTTGGCAGTAGACGAGGTTTTTTCTACGACCTCTAGGACGGCTTTTTGTGCGGTACGCCCGCCAGGGCATCATGCCTGTTTTGACCAAGCCATGGGTTTTTGTTTTTTTAATAACATAGCGGTTGCTGCAGCATATGCTTTAGAAAAATATGAATTAGATCAAGTCGTTATTGTTGATTTTGATGTGCATCATGGAAATGGAACTGAGGATATATTTGCACATAATGATAAAGTGCAGATGTTTGGCTTTTATCAGCATCCTTTATTTCCTGGCTCACGTCATTCGCCACCGGCTGCTAATATGTACAATGAACCCGTGCCAGCTGGCGCAGATTCTGCCACAATACGCCATATAGTAAACACCTATTGGCTGCCGCAGCTGCGTCAACTAAAACCAAAGTTGTTGTTAATTTCAGCAGGGTTTGATGCACACCAAGACGACGAAATGGGGCAGCTGCAGTTAGGTGATGAGGATTTTGCATGGATAACTCAGCAGATAATGCAGGCCACCACAGAAAGCACACAGGGCCGTGTTATCAGTATGCTTGAGGGTGGTTATGACCCCGCCTCATTATCTCGTAGTGTGCAAGCGCACCTTCAGGTGCTAGCTGGTCTAGTCAATGGGTAGGTATTTTTTTACGTTCAGATTTTGCATGGCGCATATAAACTAATCTGAGACGATCTATTTTTTTAGCTAAATTGGAGATAACCTGATGAAGGTTCTGGTACCCGTAAAGCGTGTAGTTGACCATAACGTCAAGGTACGCGTGAAATCCGACCAAACTGGTGTGGATATTGCTAATGTCAAAATGTCGATGAACCCGTTTGATGAGATCGCCGTCGAAGAGGCTATTCGTCTAAAAGAAAAGGGGGTAGTCACAGAGGTTGTCGCCGTATCATGTGGGGAAAAACCTTGCCAAGAAACATTGCGTACTGCAATGGCAATTGGTGCTGACCGTTCTGTACAGGTAGAGACCGATGCAGAATTACAGCCTTTAGCCGTGGCTAAATTATTAAAAGCCGTTGTTGATAAAGAGCAGCCACAGCTGGTGTTGTTAGGTAAACAAGCTATTGATGATGATGCTAATCAAACAGGTCAAATGTTAGCGGCTTTACTTGATTGGCCTCAGGCCACGTTTGCTAGTGCCGTTCAGGTAGAGGGTGATCAGGTTAAGGTTACGCGCGAGGTTGATGGCGGCTTAGAAACCATTGCATTGGCCCTACCTGCAGTGATTACAACGGATTTGCGCTTAAATGAGCCACGTTATGTCACTTTGCCCAACATCATGAAGGCAAAAAAGAAAACCATTGATGTGATGACGCCTGATGAGTTGGGTGTAGATGTGAGTCCACGTATTAAGACGCTAAAAGTTGCAGAACCAGCTGCACGTGCTGCTGGGGTGATGGTAGCGGATGTTGCGACTTTAATTGAAAAACTAAAAAACGAAGCAAAGGTGATTTAAATGTCGATTTTAGTCATTGCAGAACACGATAACGTAGAGCTTAAAGGCGCCACATTAAACACCGTCGCCGCTGCTGCAAAATTGGGTGCTGATATCCATGTGTTAGTTGCGGGTGAAAAGGTAGATGCTGTAGCCGCTGCAGCTGCACAAATAGCGGGCGTTACTCAGGTCCTCGTTGCGGATGGGGCCTCTTTAGCGAATGGTCTAGCCGAGAACGTAGCCGCTCAGGTGCTTGCTATAGCTGGGGATTACAGTCACGTGTTATTTGCTGCGACTGCTGCAGGTAAAAACGTAGCACCACGTGTTGCTGCTAAGCTGGATGTGGCTCAGATCTCTGATGTCTTGTCTGTAGAGTCATCGGACACATTTACCCATCCTATTTATGCTGGTAATGCGATTGCTACAGTGCAGTGTGCAGATAGCAAATTAGTATTAACAGTGCGTCCTACCGCATTTGATGCGGTTTCTGCTACGGGGGGTAACGCTACCACTGTGACAGTAGATGCGGTTGAGGCTAGCTCTAAGTCCTCTTTTGTCAGCCGTGAGGTTGCAGCCAGTGATCGACCTGATTTAGCTGATGCGACGGTTGTAGTGTCTGGAGGTCGAGGCTTAGGCAGTAAAGAAAATTTTGCCTTAGTTGATGCTTTGGCCGACAAGCTAGGTGCGGCAGTGGGTGCATCTCGTGCGGCGGTTGACGCGGGCTACGCCCCTAATGACTGGCAAGTGGGTCAGACGGGTAAGATCGTCGCCCCCCAGTTGTATATCGCAGTAGGTATTTCGGGTGCGATTCAACATTTGGCTGGTATGAAGGACTCTAAGGTTATTGTTGCGATCAATAAGGATCCAGAGGCCCCTATATTCAGTGTGGCAGATTACGGTTTGGTTGCTGATTTGTTTGAGGCATTACCCGAGCTAACCCAAGCTCTATAATGTTGATTAAGCCTGCAGATTGCTGCAGGCTTTTTTATTTATATCATCGGAGACTGTATGAGTTATCGTGTACCGCGTTCAGATATTCATTTTTTGCTCGAACATATTATTGATACACCTGCTTTGTTTGGTTTGCCAGGTAACGAAGAGCTATCACTGGATCTGTTCCATGCCGTATTGGATGAGGCCGCTCGTTTTATTGAGCAAGAGGTTGTGCCACTGAATCAGGCTGCGGACTTAACTCCTCCTCAGCTCCAAAATGGGGTGGTAACGACTACCCCCGGCTTTAAAAACGCTTTTTCTAACTTTGGTCAGGCAGGGTGGCAGGGTCTGCAGCATGATGCAGCGATTGGTGGTCAGGATTTATCAAAGTTGATGGGGGCTATTTTTGGCGAAAACATGAGTGCCGCGAGTGCCGCATTCGCTTTATGTCCTTTATTAACCGATTCAGTGATAGAGACGTTCACCGAGGCAGCGACACAAGAACAAAAAGACACTTATTTGCCTGCGATGCTCGAAGGTCGTTGGACTGGCACAATGAATCTCACAGAATCACAGGCTGGTTCTGATTTATCAATGGTAAAGTCAGTGGCAACGCCCCAGAATGATGGTTCATATCGAGTCCAAGGAGAAAAGATTTTTATCTCTTATGGTGATCATGACCTAGCTGAAAACATTATCCATTTAGTGTTAGCCCGTACTCCTGATGCGCCAGCAGGTATACGTGGTTTATCTTTATTTATTGTGCCTAAGTTTTTGGCACACGATCAAGGTGAATATAAAAAAGGGGCTCGTAATGATGTGTACTGTGCCTCTTTAGAACATAAGTTAGGTTTGCATGGTAGCCCAACTGCTGTGATGCTGTATGGGGACAATAAAGGCGAGGTTGGCCAAGGCGCGATAGGCTATTTAATAGGCGAGCTACATCGAGGCCTAGAGTATATGTTTATCACGATGAATGCGGCTCGTTACGCAATTGCTCTACAAGGCTTAGCGGTAGCTGATCGTGCGTTATTTAGTGCCCAATCCTATGCTGCCGAGCGTAAACAAGGGGGCGACTTAGAGCGTAAACTGCCTGCTCCTGTTTCAATTGAGTATCACCCTGATGTTGAGCGCATGTTGCAGACGATGCGAGCCTTAACAGAGGGCACTAGAGCTGTTGCCTATCACGCAGCCTGGTTGAAAGACATGGCATTAAAAACAGAGGATGAGACGCAACGACAAGACTATCAGACGCAATATGAGTTTTACGTACCTATTGTCAAAGGCTTTGCCACTGAAATGGTGAATGAGGTGACGTCCTTGGGTGTACAGGTACACGGTGGTATGGGTTTTATCGAAGAGACGGGCGTAGCGCAATATATGCGTGACTGCCGTGTTTTTTCAATCTATGAGGGTACGACGGCTATTCAGGCCAATGATCTGATTGGTCGTAAAGTGGTACGAGATGAGGGGGCGGTGGCTTTGAGTTTGGTGCAACACATTCGAGACGCCTTGCCGTTGTTGCAGCAACAGCCTAATCACAAAGCTCTCGCTTTTATAGGTTTACGTTTAGAGCAAGCTTGTCAGGCATATGAGCAGGCGGTAGCGTCATTGGTTACTTTGCATAAAGATCAGAACCCACAAGCGGTGTATTTGGGAAGTGTGCCGTTTTTGATGTTATCGGGTGTGTTGTTAGGTGGCTGGAAGATGGCGCAGTCTGCTTTGGTATGCGCAGAGAGTGCTGATCCGTTTGCAGTACAAAAAATGAGTACGGCAGTGTTTTATGCTGCGCAAATTCTACCTAGAGCATCTATGTATAGCAGCGCTATTAGTGATGGAGAGGTATTAAGTCTCTATCCTATGCCCAAGTAAATTTCGATTAAGTATTTGTTTGTCTATCAAAACCCGTTGCTTTAGTAACGGGTTTTTTTGTGGTTAATCGGCTGCAACTCGACTTGCATTAAATGCTGTATGGATATACAGTATATTTTAATGATGATACGAAATGTCGGAGATCTTATGCACAGTATGTCGTTTGCCCACTATTTCTTACGTTGTAAGGCGAATCCCTCATTGGCACATAAAAGCGCTTTTGATATGTACCGTCGTTATCAACGCGCTCAGGCACGTCCCCGTTGGGTTAATGCGTTGTTATTGTGGCGTTAAAAGTGTTTTATCCTTGGTTTTATCTTCTTTAATTTTTATTTTGGTGCTAGAATAATCGGTTCATCCTCTGGCGGGCTTATTTAAAAACAATTGTGTTGCCCGTATATGATGTTATTTGGAGCTCATTGTGAATATTATCGATATCCTAGAACAGGAAGAAATGCAGCGTCTAACCGCTGAAAGCCCACGTCCTGAATTCAACCCTGGTGACACCGTGGTTGTAAACGTAAACGTGGTTGAAGGTACACGTAAACGTGTACAGGCTTACGAAGGCGTTGTTATCGCTAAGCGTAACCGTGGTTTGAACTCTTCTTTCATCGTTCGTAAGATTTCTTCTGGCGAAGCCGTAGAGCGTACTTTCCAATTGTACTCTCCACAAATCGCAACCATCGAAGTCAAACGTCGTGGTGCGGTTCGTCGTGCTAAACTGTACTACCTACGTAGCCGTTCGGGTAAAGCAGCGCGCATCAAAGAAAAATTGGTACGCAAAAACGTGGCAAAATAATAGCCACGTTTTAAAAGCACCCGAAAGGGTGCTTTTTTTATATGTGTAGCTTATGTCCTCTTCTCTTTTACTGAATGATCTGGCACGTATAGAGGCCTCTCGTTTAGGCTTTAACCCCCAAACACAGCCTGTAATTGATATTCCTCTTTTGCCTGGTATTGATCAGTCTTATTTAGGATCTGAGTTTATACAGACCGCATTTAGCCATCCCGTGCAGTGGGGGGTAGAGCCCTTATTTGCAGATTGGTTTGTGCCTAGTTTCGAGCAATATCCCCAAGGAATCCAATCAGCGGTATGTATCCCTCTGGTGCAGCGGCCTACAGGGCTACATGTGTTATTGACTCGAAGGGCGGGGCATTTATTAAGTCACGCAGGCCAAGTCTGTTTTCCTGGTGGGCGCATAGAGGCCGCAGATCATAATGCTGTGCAGGCCGCTTTGCGTGAAACACACGAAGAGGTCGGGATTGCGCCTCACTATATTCAACCCTTAGGCGAGCAGCCGATTTTTATTACGAATTCTCGGTATGCGATGCGTCCTGTGGTGGGGCTGCTTAAGCAAGGCTTTGCTATTAACCCTGATCCAGCCGAGGTAGCACAGGTCTTTGAGGTGCCATTGTCTGTACTGATGAATCCTCACTATCATCGCTTGCATCGTTTGCCCACTAAAGAGGGCAATGAGCGCTATTACTTTTCCATAAGTTGGGAAGAGCATTTTATTTGGGGTGCTACTGCTGCCGTAATTCGTAATTTCTATCATCACTTAGCTGCTGCGGCCCAACAACTAGGGCGCTAATTAGCGCCCCGTTATATGATTTGATTAGTATTTAGGTTGATTTTCTAATTCGGTCAGTAGTCGTTGATATAGCGCGTAACGATCAGGGTGGATATGTCCATTCGTTAAGGCATTAACTACACCGCAGCCTGGTTCGTGTCGATGTGTACAGTTATAAAACTTACACTCCTGAATGGCATCGTGAAACTCGCTAAAGCCCCGAACAATATCTTCGGCCGTTAAATGAGCTAATCCAAACGCTTGAAATCCCGGGGAGTCTATGATGGTTCCTGTGCTATTTGGAACATGATAAAGTCGGGTACTGGTTGTAGTGTGTTTTCCTGCTCCTAGCGCAGCAGAGTGGGCTTGGGTGTGGGCTTTTGCTTGGGGTACTAAGGCATTTAAAATAGTCGATTTCCCCATACCGCTTTGACCCAGTAACAAGCTGGTTTTGTCTTTTAGCAATTCCCCGAGCTGTAGATGGACCTGCTCCGTATTAAGTGCACTAATTTCAATGATAGGCACACCTAAGTCTGTCAAAGGCTGTAGACGTTGACGCGCTAAAGTCACAGAATCTAAATCCACTTTATTTAAAAGAATAATTGGGTCTATACCTGCTGTGCCAGCTGCCACCAGAGCTCGACCTACTAGGTCTTCTGAAAACATCGGTTCAGCGGCTAAAACGATAAAAAGCCTGTCTATATTAGCGGCAAATTGCTTGGTACGCATTTCGTCTGATCGATACAGTAAATTACGTCGGTCATGAAGCCGTTCGATGGCAGCACGCTCTCCTTGGGTACTGATATCGACCCAGTCACCTACACAAATACCGCCTCGTTTACCACGAGGGAAGCATTTAATGACCTCACCTGATGTTAGCTCTACAAAATAATGCCTACCGTGAGCAGAGATGACTTGGCCCGTTTCAGTTTGAGCAGTGGTGTTTTCTGTGTTGACGGTTAAGCGGTGAGGTTTAATGCGTTTCATAAAATTGTTTTAAATAGTGAACTCGTTGAATAGCGGCTGGGTGGCTGTCATAGTAGGCAGAGTAAAGGGGATCTGGAGTTAATGTGGCTGCATTATCGTCATAGAGTTTGAGCAATGCTTGCACCAAGTGTTTTGGGTCACTTTGTTTTGCAGCATAGGCATCAGCCTCGTACTCATGTTTTCTAGATAAATAACTAAATAATGGGCCTACCCAAAAAGTGAAGGTGGGAATGACTAAAAAGAAAAGAATCAGCGCTAAACCATCGTTAGCACGTCCTAATTGTGGGTTAACTCCTAGCTCAGTATAAAACCACACTTGCTGGGAAAGCCAACCTAATAATAGGAAAAAAATAAGGGATAGAGCAAATGAGCGAAGCATGCTTTTTAGTATATGGCGGTGGGCAAAGTGTCCTAGCTCGTGAGCTAAGACAGCTTCGATTTCAGCCTCATTTAATTTACTCAGTAGAGTGTCAAAAAACACGATACGTTTATGACGACCTATACCCGTAAAATAGGCATTACCATGGGCAGAACGTTTTGAGCCATCCATGACAAACAAGCCATTTAGCGTAAAGCCACAACGCTCAGCCAGCGATTGAATACGTGATTTTAAGCTGTCACTGTCTAGAGGTTTGAATTGATTGAATAGCGGGGCGATGACAGAGGGGAAGAGCCACATCACAAATAGGCTAAAGCCAATCCAAATCACCCAAGCCCACCATGGCCAATAAGAACCTGCGGTAGCCATGAGCCACAGTACAGCACAAAGTAATGGAGTACCTAATAGAACGCCAACCAGTATGCCTTTGAGTTGATCGCTTATGAATAGTTTTGGAGTGATGCGATTAAAGCCAAAGCGTTGCTCTAGCTTAAAGGTGCGCCATACACTAAACGGGAGCTGCACTAAAGCGGTGAGAGCAAAAATACTAGCTATTAGTAGAAGCTGGCGTAGTAGCTCATGTTCGATGTGTCTGGCCCAAAACAAGTCAATAAATTGTAAACCACCTAATAATGTGAGAGCGATAAGAACAGTGGCCTCGCTCAAGGTTTCAAATAAACTAAGTTGAGTGCGTGCGACGGTGTAATCTGCTGCACGTTGATGGCTGTGTAAGCTAATATGGTGGCTGAAATCATTGGGGACCTGAGCTCGGTGCAAGCGTACATATCGCATTTGGCGTAAAGCTAAATAGCTACGAATGCTAGTATTGAGAAGCAGGAAAGCAACGAATAATATGAGCAATGTCATAAGGCAGTGCCTACATTTTTAAAGGATTAATTGTAATGACAGTCAAGGATCAACGCCTTGTATGGTTGGACATGGAAATGACCGGCCTAGACCCTGAAAAAGAACGCATTATCGAAGTCGCCGTTGTAGTTACTGAGGCTGATTTAACCTTAGTCGCAGAGGGGCCTGTATTGGTTATACACCAAAGCAATGAGTTATTAGATGCGATGGATAATTGGAATAAAGGCACACATGGGCGTAGTGGCTTGATTGATAAAGTAAAAGCCTCTGTATTAACTGAAGCCGAAGCAGAAGATATTTTACTGGATTTTCTAAAAGAACATGTGCCAGCAGGTAAATCACCATTATGTGGTAATACGATAAGTCAGGATCGTCGATTTATGTATAGGTACATGCCACGCTTTGAGCAGTTTTTTCACTACCGAAATTTAGATGTCAGTACACTGAAAGAGTTGGCGTTGCGTTGGAAGCCTGAGGTTGTAAAAAGTTTTGTGAAGCACAGCAAACACGAAGCGCTTGCTGATATTTATGAGTCGATTGATGAGCTTAAGCATTACCGTCATCATTTCATGAAGCTTGATTAAAAACAGCACAAAATAACAGCGTAATCTATAGGTATTTCAAGGTGTACGCTGAGTGGACGTTACCGTGCTAGGGGAAAATCCCTAGCGCCGTGACGTATTTTTACGAGGTAATATGATACTAATTATTGATCTCTATCAGTAAAACTGTGTAGTATCAAATTTAACAGCTATAACGGAGGCGTATATGTATGCCCAGCTAGTAGATACCGGATTGAGCCGTGTGCAGACTGATGCGGATTTATCCGAGTTAGAAAAAAATTTCCAAGATCGCATTGATGCGGGTGTACGTATGGAGTCCAAAGATTGGATGCCTGATGCGTACCGTCGCACATTGATTCGTCAAATTTCTCAGCATGCGCACTCAGAGGTAGTTGGTATGTTGCCAGAGGGCAACTGGGTTACTCGTGCGCCATCTTTAAAACGTAAATCCATTTTGCTCGCAAAGATTCAAGACGAGGCTGGGCACGGGTTGTACTTATACAGTGCGGCTGAAACCCTAGGCGTAGAGCGTGAAGACCTAATCGCAGAGTTACATGCTGGCCGAGCAAAATACTCCAGTATTTTTAATTACCCAACGCTCAATTGGGCGGATATTGGCATGATTGGTTGGTTAGTAGATGGCTCAGCCATTATTAACCAGATTCCCTTGTGTCGATGTTCATATGGGCCGTACGCTCGTGCCATGGTACGTGTCTGTAAAGAAGAATCCTTTCACCAGCGTCAAGGCTACGATTTATTGCTTGAAATGTGTTTGAATGGCACGCCAGAGCAAAAGCAAATGTGCCAAGACGCCTTCGAGCGTTGGTGGTGGCCCGCTTTGATGATGTTTGGTCCCTCTGATGGCGAGTCCATTCATAGCGCTCAGTCCATGAAATGGCGCATTAAACTGTTCTCCAATGATGAACTGCGTCAAAAGATGGTCGATCAAACGGTTCCTCAAGCCGAATACCTAGGCTTAAAAGTACCTGATCCTGATCTGCGTTGGAACGAAGAGCGTGGTCATTATGATTTCGGTGAGATTGACTGGGATGAGTTCTGGGCAGTATTAGCAGGCAATGGTCCTTGCAATAAAGAACGTTTGGAAACACGGGTTAATGCCCATGAAAACGGTGCGTGGGTACGTGATGCCCTAATGGCTTATGCCGATAAGCAAGAACAAAAACAAAGCAAGCAAGTTGCTTAAAACTAGGAGAGAACAATGAGTCAAAAAAATTGGCCTTTATGGGAAGTTTTTATCCGCAGCCAACATGGTCTAGCGCATAAACACGTAGGTAGCTTGCACGCATCGGATGAGCAAATGGCCGTAAATAATGCCCGTGATGTTTACACCCGTCGCAATGAAGGCGTCAGCATTTGGGTAGTAAAAGCCGCTGACATTACAGCAAGTAGCCCTGGTGATAAAGATCCTTTATTCGAACCATCCAATAGCAAAGTCTATCGTCACCCTACATTTTTCCCGATGCCTGATGGCATCAAAATGTAGGAGTAGGCATGAACCAAGCTCTATTTAATTATTTATTACGTTTGGGTGATAGTGCTGTAGTTCTATCTCAGCGCCTATCCGAGTGGACCGGTCACGGTCCAGCCCTAGAGGAAGAGTTAGCCACTGCAAATACGGCCTTGGACTTAATTGGACAGGGACGTATGTGGTTAACCTTAGCAGGCACTATCGAAGGTAAGGGCCGCGATGAGGACGCCTTAGCTTATTTGCGTGATACCCACGATTATTTTAACTATCTGATCGTTGAGCGTAAAAACGGTAATTATGGGGACACCATGATGCGCCAGTTTTTATTTGATAGCTGGCACTACTTTCTTTTATTGCGTTTGTGTGAGTCTACTGATGCGGGTGTAAAAGAAATTGCAGAAAAATCACTCAAAGAGGTGACCTACCATGCTCGACGCTCTACAGATTTAGTTGTGCGTTTAGGCGATGGTACGGAGCAAAGCCATAACATCATGCAACAAGCATTGGTGGACACTTGGCCTTTTATCGGAGAGCTCTTTCTGGATGATGACGATACAAAAGCGCTGCATGCGCAAGGTATCGCTCCGTTACATGAGTCCTTGTGGGATGAGTGGTTTGAGCATGTGCAAAACATACTAACGGAAGCCACCTTGACTGTTCCCGCTAAAGAAGAGGGTTTTCATAAGGCTTACAGAGGTGGCACGCACGGCAAACATACCGAGGCTTTGGGCTATTTATTAGCTGAAATGCAGTATTTGCAGCGAGCCTACCCCGGCGCAACTTGGTAAGAGGTAGTACAGAGATGATCGATGCAAATACCATTATGCAGTGGCTAGATACAGTTCCTGACCCAGAAATCCCCGTGATTTCTTTGGTGGACTTGGGCATCGTGCGCGCAATTGATTGGGAGGACGATACCTGTGTGGTAACGATTACTCCCACTTATTCGGGCTGTCCTGCTATGTTCGAAATGGAGCAAAGTATCCTAAAGGCCTTAAGTGAGCACGGTGTCAAAGCACAGGTTAAGACCAGCTTGAGTCCTGCTTGGAGTACCGATTGGCTCAGTGAAAAGGGCCGAACAGCGCTACAGAATTATGGTATTGCACCGCCCTCTGAACAGGCAATTGATGTCTCTGGTATTACTCGTCGAGCCGGTCCAGTCGTAGCGTGTCCTCTCTGTCATGCAACCAATACCCGTGTTGTTAGCCAGTTTGGTTCCACTCCCTGTAAAGCGTTATATCGCTGTATGGCGTGTGGGGAACCCTTTGATTATTTCAAGGCGCATTAACCATGAGTCAATTTCATCCTTTAAAAGTGTCTTCGATAGAGCGCACCACGCGTGATGCGGTTGTCGTTGCCTTTGATGTACCCGAAGAATTAAAAGAAAAGTTTCATTTTCGCCCCGGTCAATACTTGAACGTGCGTACTCACATTGATGGTGAGGAACTACGTCGCTCGTACTCTATTTGTGCGGCCCCTCATGACAATTTATTGCGTGTTGCCGTCAAACGTGTCTTTGATGGTGCATTTTCGAACTGGGCGAATACAGAGCTTCAGTTAGGCGATACCGTTGATGTGATGCCACCAGATGGTAATTTCACTGTAGATTTTGATCCTAACGTGCAGCGAGGCTATGCCGCCTTTGCAGTAGGTAGCGGCATCACTCCTATTTTATCTCTGGTAAAAACAGCCCTAGATACCGAACCTGACAGCACATTTACCTTGTTTTACGCGAACCGTGCTTCGTCTTCGATTATGTTCCGCGAAGAAATAGAAGACTTGAAAAACCGTTATATGCAGCGTTTTTCAGTGGTCTACATCATGAGCCGTGAGCTACAAGATGTGGACTTATTTAACGGTCGTTTAGATGCCGAAAAAGTGGATCAACTGCTGAATGTTTGGTTGCCCGTGCAAAACATAGATTATGCCTTTGTATGTGGCCCCCATGATATGACAGAGCAGGTGGTCAGTACGTTAAAGGCAAAAGGGTTAACCAAAGAACAAATTAAATTTGAATTGTTTGGTGCGCCTAAAGGGCCTCGTACTACTGCTGCTGGCGAGGCGCCGCGTCGTGCTCCTGGGGCAGAGGAGTGTCATTTGACGATTGTTCAGGACGGCTTTACGCGTGAGCTGACCATTGCTAAAAATAATCTAAGTATTTTGGATGCTGCAATGGAGCAAGGGATTGAGCTGCCTTACTCATGTAAAGGGGGCGTTTGCTCTACCTGTCGTTGTAAAGTAGTCGAAGGTGAAGTGGATATGGACGCTAACTTTGCCCTAGAGGACTACGAGGTCAATATGGGTTTTGTGCTTAGCTGTCAGAGCTTCCCTGTAACCGATAAAGTGGTTATTGACTTTGATCAAGAAACCTAGTTTCACAGATGGGGCGTTGTCGCCCCATTCTGACATTGAATTGCTTGAAATATAAATAGTTAATCCCCAAAGGAGATTTAGCATGGCGACGGATTTTTTTAGTGCTCATAAAGACACCCTAGAGCGAGCCTTACAAGCCACGGCAAGCCGTGAATACTGGACACCCTTTCCAGAGATGCCTAGTCCGCGTGTATACGGTGAAGAAGCTGCCGCTCAAGGTCAAGCTGCCTTTGAGTCATACCAGAATGCTGGTTTTCCTCTAGAGATGGATGGGGCCAAAGCCAAGATAGGACAAGAGCGCTCACCTTATGGCTTTGACCTTAATGTGCGTTACCCGTCGGTAGATGCTCAAACCTTGATTGATCAGTCCTCTTTAGCATTAGATAGCTGGCGCGAAGCCGGGCCTAAGGCATGGGTAGGGGTGTGTTTAGAGGCATTACATCGTTTAAATGCGCGTAGCTTTGAAATTGCAAACGCAGTGCAGCACACCAGTGGTCAAGCATTCATGATGGCCTTTCAGGCCGGTGGCCCACATGCGCAGGATCGAGGTCTAGAGGCGGTTACCTACGCATGGCAAGATATGTCACGCATTCCTGAGCTAGCTAACTGGGTTAAGCCTCAGGGTAAAAATGATCCTATTGATATGCAAAAACAATTCACGATTGTGCCTAGAGGCATTGGTTTAGTGATTGGTTGCTCTACATTTCCTACTTGGAATAGTTACCCCGGACTGTTTGCATCCTTGGCTACAGGCAACACCGTTATTGTTAAGCCTCACCCTGGTGCAATTTTACCTTTGGCGATTACGGTAAAAATCCTACGCGAAGTGCTCGCCGAGGCAGGTTTTAATCCAAATGTAGTGTTACTTGCCGCCCATGAGGCCGAGAGCGATTTGGCGCAACAGCTGTCAATGCATCGTCTGGTTAAAATTATTGATTACACAGGTAGTAGTGCTACGGGTAATTTCCTAGAGCAAAATGCGCGTCAAGCATTGGTCTATACCGAGAAGGCTGGGGTGAATCAAATTATTATTGATTCTGCTCCTGATATCAAAGCTGTTGCACGCAACTTAGCTTTCTCTTTTGCGCTGTACTCCGGTCAAATGTGTACTGCACCACAGAATATTTATGTGCCTAAAGATGGCATTAAAACAGCAGACGGTACGCTGAGCTTTGATGAGGTATGTGCCGCGTTAGGGCATGCTGTAGAGCGTCTTTGCTCTGCTCCTGAACGTGCCGTTGAAATTACCGGTGCGATTCAAAATGAATTAACAGCACAACGTATCCAAGAGGCTAAGGCTCTAGGTTTAGAGGTGATCGTAGATAGTCAGCCATTGGCGCATCCTATGTTCCCTGAAGCTCGTACTGCCACGCCCTTGCTTTTGAAAACAGACGCATCTAATCCTCATATTATGCAGGAATGGTTTGGCCCTATTATTTTTGTAGTCGCGACAGACTCAACCGAGCACAGTATTCAATTGGCTGGTGATAGTGTATTAGAGCACGGCGCATTGACCTTGTCTGCATATACATCGGATGCGCAAACCGCAACGGCAATTCGCAAAATGGCAGAGCGTAGTGGTGTGTCGTTGTCTTTAAACCTGACGGGTGCTGTTTTTATTAACCAGACGGCGGCTTACAGTGATTTCCATGGGACAGGGGCGAACCCAGCAGCTAATGCGGCGTTGTCTGACAGTGCGTACGTATCCAACCGTTATCGTGTGGTGCAAACCCGCTGGCATTCTGAGCAAACACTATAAGGGCTGAGATCATGAGTTACGAATGTATTAAGTTTGAGTTGACGGATACTACAGCACGTATCAGTTTAAATCGTCCTGATAAGCTCAATAGTTTTAGCGTACAAATGCATAAAGAACTGGCTGATGCTTTGACTCAGGTAGAGGCCCAAGGGGTGCGAGTTCTGTTATTAACAGGTGAAGGTCGCGGTTTTTGTGCCGGTCAAGACTTGTCCGAGCGTCAAATGAGTGAAGGCGCGGTCGACCTAGGTCATACCGTAGAGACTTTTTATGCGCCCCTGGTACGACGTATTCGAGCCATGCCGTGGCCAGTCGTAGTTGGGGTCAATGGGGTTGCAGCTGGAGCCGGAGCTAATTTAGCTCTAGCCGGTGACATCGTTATTGCCGCCGAATCCGCCAGTTTTATTCAACCCTTTTGTCGATTGGGCTTATTGCCTGACACCGGTGGTACCTACTTTTTACCCCGTTTAGTGGGTGAGGCTCGGGCCAAAGGGCTCGCCTTATTAGGCGATAAATTATCAGCAACCCAAGCCGCGCAGTGGGGCTTGATTTGGGAATGTGTGCCCAATGATGATTTTCAGGCGCGTTTAGATGCGCTATGTACTCACTTTGCTAGCGCGCCAACTCGCGGTTTAGCTGCCTCTAAGCAAGCTATTCAAGTTAGCCTCAATAACACGCTAGATCAGCAGTTGGACTTAGAGCGGGATCATATGCGGGCTCTAGGTGCGAGTGCGGACTATGCCGAAGGGGTGGATGCATTTATGAATAAACGTCAGCCACAGTTCAAAGGGGAATAGGATGACTTTGCCCACAGATGCTCAACAGTTAGCTGAACAGGTTTCAGCACATATGTATGCTAATGATGCGGCTTCGCAGGCATTAGGTGCAACGGTTTTATCGGTAGAGCCAGGCAAAGCCCGTATGGGAATGACGGTACGGGCCGATATGTTAAATGGACACAAAACATGTCATGGCGGTTTTATTTTTGCGCTGGCAGATAGCACGTTTGCCTTTGCATGTAATTCCCGTAACTTACCCACAGTAGCCGCAGGCTGCTCTATTGACTACGTGGCGCCTGCTTTTGAAGGTGATCAGCTCGAAGCCATTGCAACAGAGTACAACTTAGCTGGACGTACAGGGGTGTACGACGTGGAAGTCCTTAATCAGAATGGACAACGCATAGCGATATTTCGTGGGCGATCATACCGTTTGCGCGGAGCCGTTGTCGAAGAATCTCAATCTAATTAGTAAAGCAGCGCAGGAGACAAGAAATGCCAGCATCAACACAACAAGTCGGTAAAGATCATATTGAACATGCCAGCCGTGATGAAATTCAGGCTTTGCAACTAGAGCGCCTGAAATGGAGCGTAAAACATGCTTATGACAATGTGCCTCATTACCGTAAGTCTTTCGATGAGGCTGGCGTTCATCCCAGCGACTTAAAACAGTTATCAGATATCAGTAAGTTTCCTTTCACAACGAAACAAGATTTACGTGATAACTACCCCTTTGGCATGTTTGCTGTACCTCGCGAGCAAATTTCCAGAATTCATGCCTCGAGTGGTACTACTGGTAAGCCGACCGTTGTGGGTTACACCGCGAATGATATTTCCAATTGGGCGGATCTTGTGGCGCGTTCGTTATGGGCTGCCGGTGGTCGTCCAGGGCACATTGCTCATATTGCATACGGCTATGGTTTGTTTACGGGCGGCTTGGGTGCGCATTATGGTGCAGAACGCTTAGGTTGTTCTGTAGTACCGATGTCAGGTGGCCAGACAGAAAAACAGGTCCAGTTGATTACAGACTTCAAGCCAGATTTAATCATGGTGACTCCTTCATACTTCTGCAACATTCTTGAGGAAATGGAGCGTCAGGGCATGGACCCTAGAGACAGTTCTTTGCGCATTGGTGTCTTTGGTGCCGAGCCGTGGACAGGTCAGATGCGTGCAGACATTGAGGCGCGTGCGGCCTTGGATGCGGTTGATATTTATGGTTTATCCGAAGTCATGGGGCCTGGGGTTGCGATGGAGTGTGCTGAGACCAAAGACGGCCCAGTCATTTGGGAAGATCATTTCTATCCAGAAATTATTAATCCTGAGACAGGTGAGCCGGTTGAGGATGGCGAAGAGGGCGAATTGGTTTTCACCTCCTTAACGAAAGAAGCCATGCCTATTATTCGTTACCGCACCCGTGACTTAAGTCGTTTATTAGCTCCGACAGCCCGTAGTATGCGTCGTATGGGTAAGATCACTGGTCGCAGTGATGACATGATTATTATTCGCGGTGTGAACTTATTCCCCACTCAGGTCGAGGAATTAGTATTGGCGATTCCAGAGTTAGCGGCTCAGTACCAACTGGTAGTAACGCGAAACGGTAACATGGATGAGTTAGAAATCCTGACCGAAATTCGTGCCGAATATGAGCATTTTGATCTTGATCGTCGTGATGCTCTGGTGTCTCGCTTACGCCAAGCGATTAAAAACAATATTGGTGTAACTGCCCGTATTCAATTACGTGATCCAGGCTTAGTCGAGCGCACAGTAACAGGTAAGGCACGTCGAGTCGTGGATTTACGTCCTAAATCCTAATTCATCGCCAATAAAAAAACCGGTATGTCTGTACAGGCATATCGGTTTTTTTGTGTCCGCAGGTTATGATGAGAGCTTCAATGAATTAAAAAGAGAGTAGTGTGTCGGCAATAGCGGGTATAGGAACGGATATTATCTATATTTCACGTATAGAACATTCTTACCAGCGTTTTGGTGAGCGGTTTTTAGTGCGTATTTTAGGCGAGCAAGAGCGTTTGATTTTTGCTCGTCGTTATCGACTAAATCCTCAAAGAGGCATTCGGTTTTTAGCAACACGATTTGCTGCCAAAGAGGCTTTTTCTAAAGCGATTGGTTTAGGTATGCGTATGCCTATGGCTTGGTCAAGAATGCAAACGCTCAATGCGCCCAGTGGCAAACCGATGGTTGTGCTAAATGATGAGTTAAGATCTTGGTATGAAACTCGCTTTGGTGCTGCTCACATTACGTTAACAGATGAATCTGATTTGGTAATGGCATTTGCCATCGTCGAGTCCTTAATGGGTTCATCAGCGACAGATCACAAGGAAAACTAAGTGGTAGATCACTATCTGGCCCCTGGCCCTGTGATGGTAGACGTAGAGGCGTATACACTCACAGAACAAGAAAAAAAACGGTTGCAGCACCCCTTGGTGGGTGGGGTGATTTTGTTTGCGCGTAACTTCCAAAACAGAGAGCAGCTACAGCGTTTATGTGCCGAAATTCGTGCCGTTCGTCAGCCCGCGTTATTAATTGCCGTAGACCACGAGGGCGGACGAGTACAGCGTTTTAAAGACGATGGCTTTACGCATCTTCCTGCTATGCGCGATTTAGGTCGTATCTGGGATAGCGATCCCTCATTAGCCGTCAAATTAGCCAATGCGATTGGCTATATTTTAGCCGCTGAACTACGCGCCTGTGGTGTGGATCTTAGTTTCACGCCCGTGTTGGATTTGGATTACGAATGCAGCGCAGTAATTGGTAATCGCGCTTTTCATTCTGACCCACAAACCGTAGCTCGTTTAGCTGAAGCCTTGTCTCATGGATTACAGCAAGCCGGTATGGCCGCCTGTGGTAAACATTTCCCGGGTCATGGCGCCGTAGAGGCCGACTCTCATCACGAAATCCCCGTGGATAACCGGGATTTGCAGACGATTTTAGATCACGATGCTGCGCCCTATGGTTGGTTGGGTGGTACTGTGATTCAGGCTGTTATGCCTGCTCATGTTATTTATCCTCAGGTAGATGATAAACCGGCTGGTTTTTCCCCCTATTGGATTCAACGTGTGTTACGTCAGGCCTTAGCCTATAACGGTATGGTTTTTTCAGATGACTTAACCATGGAAGGTGCAACCGTTGCTGGCGATATCTTAGCCCGAGCCAATGCGGCTTTAACAGCTGGTTGTGATATGGTTTTGGTCTGTAATCGCCCTGATTTGGCCGATGAACTCTTAGCGCGACTCGACTGGACCATGCCAGAGGATGCATTACAGCGCCTTAATCATTTACATCCCATTGATCCCGCTTTAGATTGGGACTCCCTACAAGCCGATGAGCACTACCAGCAAGCCCAGCAACTTCGATCTGAGTACTTTTCTACGCCAGCTGCCTAATCTACCGGGTGTATACCGGCACATTAATGAGCAAGGCGAAGTGCTTTATGTAGGCAAGGCGCGTGATTTAAAAAAACGCGTCTCGTCTTATTTTCAAAAAAACCTAAGCAGTCCGCGTATTGCTCAGATGGTCAAGCAAATAGCGCGCATAGAAATTACGGTAACTCGCTCTGAGGCCGAGGCTTTAATTCTTGAAAATAATCTGATAAAACGCTTGCAGCCGCGTTACAACATTTTATTCAGAGACGATAAATCCTATCCTTATTTAATGTTTAGTGCGCACGAGATTCCGCGCATTGCCTATTTCCGAGGCAATACTAACCAGCCGGGTAGTTTTTATGGGCCTTACCCAAATGCGTGGGCCGTGCGCGAAAGCATGCAGATTTTACAGCGTGTTTTTCGGTTACGTAGCTGTGAGGATGGTGTGTTTGCGAATCGCTCTCGTCCTTGTTTACTGCATCAAATCCGCCGATGTTCAGCGCCTTGTGTGGATTTAATTAGTCCTTTGGAATACCACGCTGATGTATTACGTGCTCAACAGTTTTTAGATGGTGATGCGGCAGGAGTCATGGGGCAGATAGAGCAACGCATGCTCATCGCCTCAGAAAACTTAGCATTTGAACAGGCCGCTATTTTTCGCGATCAAATGAAGGCGCTGGCCTCTATATTGCAACAGCAAAATATGGAGAGCACCCATCGCAATGAAGACGTCGATATTATTGCTGTGGTCGCAGCAGGTGGGCGTGTCTGCGTTAACTTAGCGATGGTGCGTGGTGGGCGCCATTTAGGTGATAGGGCTTTTTTT
>NZ_CANRIC010000010.1:0-48923 GCF_947630565.1 uncultured Paenalcaligenes sp. | reverse complement strand
AACATAAGCATAAGATAAAGTGGTAAGCTTAACTCGATATAAATATACCTATATACCCAGTATCCAGTTATCACCTCTATTATTAAGACGACGTCTCTACTATGTTCAAACGTACCGCTTTAAGCCTATTCGCTACTTTATTTTTATCGCCCGCTTTTGCTGCTGATATCACAGTTGCTACTGCTGCAGGCTACAGAAAACCACTTAATGAAGTCTACGGCGCCTTCACTGAAAAAACAGGTATCAACGTTGAAAGTGCTTTTGGCAATATGAAGCAGATCGAAGCTCAAGCTAAACAAAACCCAGATATTCAACTATTAGTTGGTGATTGGTTCTTTATTAAGCCGATGGGTTTGGCCGAAGACCATCAACTTATTGGTCAAGGTAAGCTCGTTTTAGTTAGTCCTAAAACAGCCCCTATCACTGATATTCAGGGTCTATCTGATGAGAAAATACAAAAAATTGCGATCGCCGATAGAAAAAATGCTATTTACGGTAAAGCCGCAATTGAATGCTTTACTCATTATCAGTTGACCGACCAACTTGATGCAAAACTCATCGAAGTTACTACTCTGCCACAGGTCAGCACGTATGTGACCACTGGAGAGGTGGACGCTGGTTTTGTAAATCTTAGCGAGGCCATGGCGCATGCAGATGCTTTTGCTACCCCGGTAGAAATGCCTCAAGCATGTTATCGCCCTATCGAGCTTAGCGCGGTTCCATTAACTGGACGTAGCGACACAACAGAGGCTAAAGCCCTACTGGAATTCATGAAAACGGACATAGCCCGTGATATTTTAAAACAACACGGTTTATAGACAGCCGAGTTAAAAATGGAATGCGGCTACCGTTCTATACAGCTAAGTATAGAAGTGTTGTTGTGGTCTTTACTTTGGCAATGTTTAATTGGAACTGCCATCGCTTGGCTATTAGTCCGTAAACAATTCTGGGGCAAAGGCTTTTTAGATGGCATAGTAACCATGCCATTGATCTTTCCCCCTATCGTTATCGGCTATGTGCTTTTGATGGCTTTAGGTCGTAATGGTTGGATTACCACCCTATTGCCAGATTGGATTAAGCCTCAGGTTGTGTTTAGCACTCAAGGCTTAATTCTTGCCGCCTTTGTTGCTGGCCTACCATTAATGGTCAAACCTGTTCAAACGGCCTTTGCGAATGTTCCTATGCGTTTACACGAGGCTGCGTCTACCTTAGGACATACTAAATGGAGCATTTTTTGGCGGGTAGACTTGCCGCTAATCCGTAAAGGCTTAGCGGCTGGGTTGATCTTATCGGGGGGACGCGCCTTAGGTGAAGTCGGTATTTCACTAATGCTGGGGGGAAATATTTCAGGGCGTACAGAAACGCTTTCTTTAGCCATTTATAATCAGGTGATGGATGGGCAGTTTTCATGTGCAAATGAATTGTCCTTACTTTTAGCTGCCTTTGCTGGTCTTTCCTTTTATGTGTTACGTCGTTTTGGTTCTTTATGATGAACTCTGTTTTTTTTGATCATGCTACGATTGATCGTTGGATTAGTGAAGATGCCCCTTTGCTGGATTTAACCAGTCATATGCTAGAGGTAGGCCAACAATCTGCCACTATTGAATTTGTGATTCGCCATGATGGTATTGCTGCCTGTACCGAAGAGGTACAACGCATTCTTACCCATTGTGGAGCTACTACCCAATCACTTATTGCCTCTGGCTCAACCGTCACAGCAGGCGATGTTTTGCTTTGCGCAGAAGGCCCCGCACATGCGGTATTACGGGCATGGAAAGTAGGACAAAACCTGTTGGAATATGCCTGCGGCGTAGCTCGTACTAGCAGCAAAATGAGAGCTGAAATAGCCAAACACAATCCACACATTGCGCTATTAACGACCCGTAAGCATGCTCCAGGATTACGTGGTATTGCCTTAAAAGCGACACTAAGTGCAGGCGCCCTACCTCATCGTTTAGGTTTAAGTGAAACCATCTTAATTTTCCCACAGCATATTGCTTTGCTCGGTGGCTGGGATCAATTAAAACAGATGTTAATCAAGAAAAAACCAGGCTTTGCCGAAAAAAAGATTGTCATTGAGGCCAAAAGCGTAGAACAAGCTTACCAAGCCATAGAAGCTGGTGCTGATGTAATCCAATTTGATAAAGTCGATCCAAACCAGCTACAACAATGGGTTTCTGTATTACGTGCAGACTGGCCTAGCGGTGTGTTTTTAGCAGCAGGCGACATTAATGTAAATAATGTAGGGCAATATGCCCAAACTGGCGTAGATGGCTTGGTTACTAGCTCTTTGCACTACGCTGCTCCAGCTGATATTGGCGTGCGCATTCAACCAAAATAAACAATCATTAAACATAAAAAAAAAGCACTATATGATAAAAATCATATAGTGCTTTAACTAATTATGATGTAAAATTAGTTAGGTGCACCGGCCATCAACCAATCCACGACTAAATTTAAATCATCATCGGTCACAGCCACGTTTGGCGGCATAGGGACGGCACCCCATACACCTTGGCTACCTTCTTTGATGTGCTTTGCAAGTAACTCAGCATTTGCTGGATCACCTTTATATTTTTCAGCAACCTCTCTGTAGGCAGGGCCAACAACCTTAGTTTCGACTTGGTGACAGGCCAAACAGGCATTTTTTTGCAAAATTTCGCTTACTTGTTCGAAGGATGGTGCATCAGCTTGAGCCGCACCAGCAGCGAAAACGAATGGCAAGCATGCTGCTAAATATTTGATTTTCATATAAAACTCCTAAATTGCAAATGCTGTTATAACAGCATAGGGTACTATTATCGCACTTAATGCCATTTATCGCATGCTACAAAAAGTTAAAATACCCACCTGATTTCACATGACTATTCAAAGGTTGATTATGAAAAACATCTTAGTACCTATAGATGGCTCCGATGCATCTCTACGCGCATTAAAAACCGCGCTTGAAATGACTCAACAACAAAATATTACATACACCTTGCATGTATTAAACGTACAAGCCCCTGTCATTTCAAATAATGCCGCACGCTTTTTTTCTGCGGATGTATTGCAATCTTACTATCAGGACGAGGGTCAGATAGCCCTAAATAAAGCAAAAGAAGTCTTAAATGACAGTAATAGCAACTACGAGATGCATATAGAGGTAGGCCAAATTGCAGAGGTAGTCAAAAACTACGTGACACAAAAAAACTGTGACCATATCGTGATGGGAACCAGAGGACTAGGTGCTGTACCTGGACTGTTATTAGGATCAGCCGCCACCAAAATACTAAGCAGTGTAGAAGTGCCGGTGACCCTAATTAAATAACTACTGAGCGGTAGCCTGTGTCATAGCCAGAGGGTTGATCCATTCATCATACTGCTCTGCTGTGACATAGCCTAACTCTATAGCAGCCTCTTTTAAATTGAGCTGATTTTTATGCGCTAGCTTGGCAATTGCTGCCGCTTTGTCATAGCCTATATGCCGATTTAATGCCGTTACTAACATTAAGTTCTGATCTAAAAAATAGGTGATTTTTTCACGATCAGGGGTAATTCCTACCGCACAATGCTCATTAAATGCGGCGCAGGCATCGCCTAATAGCTGAATACTTTCCAGTACATTGTGCACCATCACAGGTTTATACACGTTTAATTGGAAATTACCTTGGCTGCCTGCAAAAGCAACGGCTGCGTCGTTACCAAAAACCTGCACACATACCATTGTCATGGCCTCTGCCTGAGTCGGATTTACCTTGCCTGGCATAATAGAAGATCCAGGCTCATTTTCAGGAATACGAATTTCACCAATACCGCAACGAGGCCCACTTGCTAGCCATCTTACGTCATTGGCCATTTTAAATAACGCGCCAGCTAATGTTCGCAATGCAGCAGAAAAATTGACTAATGCATCATGGGCAGACAAGGCAAAAAACTTATTTTCTGCGCTTTTAAACGGCATGCCGGTTTGCTCTGCAATATATGCCGCCGTTTTATCCCCAAATTGGGGGTGTGCATTTAGCCCTGTGCCAACTGCCGTCCCACCAATTGCCAAATCATAAATACCTTGCAATTGAAGCTCTACATTTGATAAAGAAAAATCAATTTGAGCAACCCAACTGCCAATTTCTTGCCCTAAGGTAATGGGCGTTGCGTCTTGTAAATGGGTACGTCCTGTTTTTACGATATCTGCGTATTGCTCGGCTAGTTTGGCAAGCACATCCCGTAAGGCCCGCACTTTAGGAAATAATTGTCGATGAGCCGCTAACGCAACTGCAATATGCATTGCTGTTGGAAAAGTATCATTCGATGACTGCCCTCTATTCACATGATCATTCGGATGCACAGGTACTTTAGATCCCATTTCCCCCCCTGCCATTTCAATGGCTCGATTGGAAATGACCTCATTGCTGTTCATGTTACTTTGTGTGCCTGACCCCGTTTGAAACACAACTAAAGGAAACTCGTCATTCAGTTTCCCTAAAATGACCTCATCGGCGGCCAGAATAATTAACTCAGCCACATCCTTCGGAATTTGTGCTAAATCACGATTTGCCTTGGCTGCTGCCTGTTTTAGTATCCCTAAGGACTCAATTAACACTGGAGTTAACTTAAAGCGATCCACCCCTATAGGGAAGTTTTGTATAGAGCGCTGTGTTTGAGCTCCCCAATAGTGATTGGCAGGCACTTCGATCGTACCCATTGAATCAGATTCTATACGTATGTTTTGCATGAGTTTTCCTTAAATAAGAGATGAACATGCAAGACAAACTGCTATATCGTTTTAAAGTGAGTCTGAAAAGCGCTTTGCCCACAGTTGGCTAATATCCACCATTCTATTTGCAAAGCCCCATTCATTATCAAACCAGATAAATAGATTTACCAGTCCGTCTTGGTTCGTACAGGTTTGACTACCATCCAGAATGGCAGAGTGAGCATCGTGATTAAAATCAATAGAAGCATGAGCGCGATCAGAGTAGGCTAATGTATTAGGATGGCGCTGTGCTGCTTGAATAAATAAATTATTGACTTCGTCTTTAGAGGTGGGGCGACGTAAACGCACCATCATATCAATAGCAGACACATTCAAAATCGGTACACGAATCGCTTTTGCTTGAACTTTGTCTTGGAGCTGTGGCAACAAGCGCTCCACACCACGAGCTAGCCCCGTGGCTACAGGAACCATTGATTGCATAGCAGATCGAGTACGCCGTAAATCACTATGGTGATAACCATCAATCATGGGCTGATCATTCATGACGGAATGAAGTGTAGTTAAAAATGCATAATCCACCCCATAAGCACTATCTAACTCTGCTAAAACGGGGACAATAGCATTCGTTGTACATGAGGCATTTGACACTATTTTTTGTTTATTATTTAGCTCATCATCATTGATGCTTAGAACGACTGTGCAATCGACCTCGCTAGAACTGTCTGCTGGCTGTGACACCAATACACGGGGGCAACCTGCATCAATAAACTGCTGCAGTTCGGTTCGTGTGTTGTAAACACCAGAGCACTCAAGCAATATATCAATGTCTAAGGCTTCCCAATCTATTGCACTGGGGGCCTTTTCATGAAAGACGCTGATTTGTTTACCATTAATCAATAAACTATTGTCTGTGCGACCGACTTTACCCGGAAACACCCCATGCGTAGAGTCAAACTGAGTGAGATATGACATAGTTTCTAAGTCAGAGGGTTCATTGATCGCGACAATCTCAAGCTGTTGCTCTAGCCCACGCTCATAAATGGCGCGTAGTACACAGCGTCCAATTCGACCATAACCGTTTATAGCAATACGTACAGGGTGCATAACATCAATAAAAGAATTAAAAAGCAATAGAAAATCCGCCATCAACCACCATAACATGCCCATTTATATAGGAAGCGGCTGGTGAAGCTAAAAAAACGGCGGCGCCAGCTATTTCATGTGGTTGAGCCCAACGTTGCAGTGGGTTTCGTCCTAATACCATTGGCCCTCTGATCGGATCTTTAGCTAACAATACATTTGACTCCGTCGCAAATGTGCCCGGAGCAATACCATTACTGAGAATGCCACTGGCCCCAAACTCTACAGCTAAAGATCGTACCATGGCCTCTATCCCTTGCTTTGCTATAGGATAAATACTGTCACCCAGACGAGCAATACGCCCAGCAATAGAGGACAAACTAATAATACGCCCTTTAATTCCTGCTTGTTGCATTTGTAAGGCTGCTAAGCGGGAAATTTGAATAGTTGCAGTTAAGTTGGTTTGTATATGCTCAGTAATTTCTGTTGGGGTACAGTCCTTAAACCCTTTACGTAAACGCTGTCCAACGCAGTTTATATGGATACTAGGAACCCCATATTCTTTACATAATATATTATGATTATGCGTATATGATGTTGTATCACTAATATCTTGTACAAATATCTCTGCGCTAAACCCTGCTTGCAGTATTGCCTGCTGTTGGGCTAATAATCGTGCTTTGTTCCGGCCATTTAAAATTACTTTCGCCCCACTTGCTGCACAAGCCCAAGCAATAGCATTGCCCAGGCCTTGAGCTGAGCCAGTCACCAAGGCCAGCTGCCCATCTAATCGAAAATTAGGTAAATAAGAAGACGTTACCATTTAGAAAATACCCCAGTACCCCACCCCATCAAACGGGCATAACGAATTGAAAAACCAACCACCCCGATCATAAGGCATAATTATTAATGGATCGGCCCTATATCATGGGTTTTACTCACAAACGGTCTATGTTAGGGTTAAACTTTACTGCACCCGTTTTATCTATCGTAACGTATTTAGGATACAGGTATGAATTTTAGTTTGGCTGAACAACAAAATGCCCCAGCCCCGCGCTATGCATTACGCGATTTCTTTCAAAATCCTCAGCGTAGTGGTTATGCCTTGTCTGACGACGGCTCAATGCTTGGGTTTTTACAGCCAGTCAATGTAGATGGCAATACGCGTATGAACGTCTTTGTCCAGCCATTAAAAAATGGACAGCCCGCCGGTAAAGCCATCCAACTAACTCAAGAAACCGAAAGGGATGTAGATGGTTTTTTCTGGAAAGGGCCAAATAGCATTGTGTATGCTAAAGATTTTAATGGTGATGAAAACTATCATGTCTTAGCCGTCAATGCAAAAACAGCCGAAGTAAAGGACTTAACCCCTTTTGATGGGGCAAGAGCGGGCATACAAGACGACTTAGAAGATGACCCTAATCATTTGCTAATTGCTCATAATGACCGTAACCCCGAAGCCTTTGATGTATATCGCGTCAATATTCATACAGGTGAACAAACGTTAGTTGCTGAAAACCCAGGTAATATTATTGGCTGGCAAACCGATCACAACGGCCATGTACGCCTTGCTATTGCCAGCGATGGGCTCCATACCGCCCTTCTCTATCGCCCAGAGGAAAGCAGCCCTTTTGCACCTATTATTCAAACCGATTTCCGCACAGATGTAAATCCACAGTTTTTTGATAAAGATAATCAAAAATTCTACGCGTTGAGTAACCGTGGGCGTGATACTGCCGCTTTAGTTCTTATTGACCCTAATACCCCTGATGAGGAACAACTTATCTTTGAAAATGGGAAATACGATCTACTTGGAGCCGGCTACTCTCGACTACGCCATGTACTAACTGCCGCTTTTTTCGAAGCCGATAAGTTACATTTTCACTTTTTTGATGAAATTAGCGCCATTCGCCATCAGCGTCTAAAAGATTTACTACCTGGATACGAAGTTAGCCTACAAAGCGCGACCCGGGATGAAAAAACCTTTGTCGTTGCTGCTTATAGTGATCGCACTCAAGGCCATCGCTTTATTTATCATGATGACACTCAGCAACTCCATCATTTAGGCGAAATCAACTCGGCCCTCAATCCAGCCCATATGGCAACAATGCGACCCATTCGGTTTAAAGCACGTGATGGTCTTGAAATTCATGGCTATCTGACTTTACCCGTCGGAGTAGAAGCCAAAGATCTGCCTGTGGTTGTCAATCCGCACGGTGGCCCATGGGCCAGAGACAGTTGGGGTTTTAATCCAGAAGTACAATTTTTAGCAAACCGGGGCTATGCCGTACTTCAAATCAATTTCCGTGGCTCCACGGGATATGGTCGTGCATTTTGGGAAGCCAGTTTTGGCCAATGGGGTTTAGCCATGCAAGATGACATCAGTGATGGTGTTGCATGGCTACTTAAACAACGTATTGCCGACCCTAATAAACTTGCCATTTATGGTGGTAGTTACGGGGGGTACGCCACCCTCATGGCTATTTGTAAAACCCCTGATGTCTATGCAGCGGCTATTGATTACGTAGGGGTGTCGAATCTATTAACCTTTATGGATACCATTCCCCCTTACTGGCGCCCACTGCTTGAAAAAATGTACACCATGGTTGGTCACCCAGAAAAAGATAAGGATCGCCTAGAGGCGACCTCGCCGTCTCTAAATGCTCAACATATTAAAACGCCTCTATTTATCGCCCAAGGAGCCCATGATCCACGTGTTAATAAAGCGGAAAGTGATCAAATGGTAAATGCCCTAAAAGCACGCGAAGTAGAGGTGGAGTACATGGTCAAAGACAACGAAGGCCATGGTTTTCATAACGAAGAAAACAAATTTGAGTTCTATGAACGTATGGAACAGTTTTTAGAACACCATTTAGAACCTAAACCAAAGAGGAAGACACACAAATGAAACTCTATTACCTACAAGGCTCATGCTCTTTGGCGATTCATGTCGTCTTAGAGTGGATTGGTAAACCCTATGCATCGCAAGCCGTTAGCCGAGAAGAACTAAAACAAGCTGATTTTTTAGCTTTAAACCCATTGGGTTCTGCCCCAGCCTTTGTGGATGAAGACCTTACTCTGACGCAAAGTACCGCCATTTTGCACTATATTGCTGAAAAACACCCTGAAGCTAATTTATTGGGTGAAAGCATCCAACAACGAGCTGAAATGCGTCGTTGGCTAGGTATGTTAAATTCGGACGTGCATCGTCATATTGGTTTGGTGTTTGGGGTGGCTGGCTATGCTCAAAACGAGGCATGCCAACAAGAGCTACAAAAAAATGCAAAATTTAAGCTGCATAATTTTTATGCCATGCTAAATCAGCAAATGACGGGCAAAAGCTATTTAACGGGGTCTCGTTCCATTGCCGATGCCTATTTATTTGTTGCGTTACGTTGGGCCCAACGTGCACAACTAGATATGTCTTCGTTTACCGCATTACACGAGTTCTTTGAACGTATGCAACAAGATACTGGCGTGCAAGCAGCATTACGCGCCGAAGGCCTGCTCTAAGCCTAATGGAAAATCGACGTCAAGCAATATAGTGCTTTGACGTCGATCACCATTAAACTGTATTTAAATACAGGTATTTATTAAGCGCCTAAATAGGCCTTACGTACCGCATCATTACTGAGCAAATTGGTTCCGGTATCTTCCATCACGACTTTTCCAGTTTCCAGTACATAAGCTCGATCTGCAACTTGTAACGCCTTGTTCGCATTTTGCTCTACTAGAAATACAGTCACCCCTTCATCTCGGATCGTTTGAATAATTTCAAAAATCTGAGCAATAATGAGTGGAGCTAAACCTAAGGTCGGCTCATCCAATAACAATAACCTCGGCTTAGTCATTAGCGCCCGCCCAATAGCAAGCATTTGTTGTTCGCCCCCTGACATCGTGCCAGCTCGTTGATTGGCTCGTTCTTTGAGGCGAGGAAATAACTCATATACATGATCTTCCCCTGCTTCAATCTCGGATTTGGCTAAGAAAAACCCGCCCATCTTTAAATTTTCAGATACGGTTAAATCAGGAAAAACACGACGGCCTTCGGGAGACAATGCGATGCCATTGCGCATAATCATGTGCGTAGGCTCATTTGTGATGTCTTTACCCTCAAAACGTATAGAGCCTGCTGTGGCTCTGGGTGAGCCACATACTGTCATCAGCAACGTGGTTTTCCCTGCGCCATTGGCGCCAATCAACGTCACAATCTCGCCTTGATTTACCCGCACACTGACTTTTTCCAGAGCTTGAATTGCGCCATAGTGCGTGCTTACGTTAGTGAGTTCTAGCATCTTATTCTTCTCCTAAGTAGGCTTTAATCACACGTGGATTATTTTGAATGTCATTAGGTACGCCCACAGCAATGGGCTTGCCATACTCCATGACGAGAATTTCATCTGAAATCCCCATAACTAAGCTCATATCGTGCTCAATCAATAAAACCGCAACCCCCATATCAGTACGCAATTGATCAATCAACTGTTGTAAATCACGCTTTTCTTGTGGGTTTAAGCCCGCAGCAGGCTCATCCAACATCAATAATTTCGGCTGAGTAATCATGCAGCGAGCAATTTCCAAACGACGCTGATGGCCATAGGCCAAATTACCCGCCTCTCGGTTTACATACTGCCGCAAATCCATAAAATCCAACCATTTTGCCGCCTGAGCCTGGGCTAGATCCTCGGAACGTTTATAGCCAGGGGTTTTCAATAGTCCAGCTAATAGGCTGGTATTAATGTGTTGATGCTGAGCAACTAACAAGTTTTCTAAGACAGTCAATTGCTTAAACAAACGCACGTTTTGAAAGGTGCGTACTAAGCCTTTTTGAGCCACTTTATGGCTAGGCATGCCCTGAATGGTTTTACCCTCTAGAAGGATTTGACCATCGGACGGTTTGTAAAAACCACCAATACAATTAAATACGGTTGTTTTCCCTGCACCATTAGGGCCAATAATGCCAAATACCTGATGCGGCTTTACATCAAAGCTCACATGGTCTACGGCGAGTAACCCACCAAAACGCATACATAGATCTTTTACCGATAAAATGGGTTGAATCATGCCTTTAGCTCCACATGCGGACGTTTAACCGGTAACAAGCCTTGGGGACGCCACACCATCATCACCACCATGACTAAACCAAAGATAAGCATTCGATATTCAGCAAATTGACGCGCTATTTCAGGTACTACCGTCAATAAAACAGCCGCTAAAATTACACCTAATTGAGAGCCCATCCCCCCTAAAACCACAATCGCTAAAATTAAAGCGGATTCTATAAAGGTAAATGATTCCGGATTCACCAGCCCTTGGCGTGCTGCAAAAAAAGCGCCCCCAAAACCGGCAAACATCGCCCCAATCGTAAAAGCAGAGAGTTTAATGCCTGTGGGATTTAATCCTAAAGATCGACATGCGATTTCGTCTTCGCGCAGTGCCTCCCAAGCCCTACCGACTGGCATACGCATCAAGCGATTAGACACAAAAAGCGTCACTAGCGCTAAAACCAAAGCGAGCAAGTAGAGATAAATAATCACATCCACATTGCTAAATTTCCAGCCTACGAGTTCATGGAAAGTGATTTCACCCTCTGGAGCCCTACGCCCCATGACATAACCAAAGACCGTAGGCTTGGGAATCCCTGAGATCCCATCAGGCCCACCAGTAATTGGATACAAGTTAATTAATAACAATCGAATGATCTCACCAAAGCCCAAGGTCACAATTGCTAAGTAATCACCACGTAAACGCAATACAGGAAAGCCTAAAATATAACCAAATAACGCGGCCATGGCGCCCGCTGCTGGCAAAGAGGCCCAAAAACCCCAACCAGCCCAGTGGTACAGCAGCGCATAAGTATAAGCACCTACTGCATAAAAGCCCACAAAACCCAAATCTAATAAGCCAGCAAAGCCCACCACGATATTTAGCCCCAAGCCTAACATCACATAGATTAGGACTAAGGTCGCAATATCAATCTGAGCGCGTCCAGCAAAAAAAGGCCAAACTAAAGCAGCGGCCACAAGCAGCAACATTAAGCCTTGACGTGTTTTGCTATTAAGGGTGGGTAAACTAATCGTTTGTTGTCTTTTAGAAAGCAGCGCTAAGACTTTAGGACGAATAAGCTGGAAGACAAATACGATACCCATGCCCCAAAAGATCATGGGCCAATCGGGTTTTAGCGTGGTCTCCATCCCCACCCGTAAAATTTGAAAACCAAAAATAGGCGCAATAATGACACCAGCGATAATCGCAGCAAAAATAGCGTGTTGAATTTGTTTAGCCATTAGACTTTCTCCACCTCTGGTTTACCCAATAATCCGGTAGGGCGGAAGAGCAAAATCAATACTAATAAGGCAAAAGCCACAATATCTTTATATTGTGAGGAGATATATGCTGCCGCAAAGGTTTCGGCTAGGCCAAGTAATACACCGCCCAACATCGCACCGGGAATACTTCCGATCCCGCCCAGCACCGCTGCCGTAAACGCTTTAATTCCAGCAATAAATCCAATGAAAGGATTCAGCTTACCTATAGCCAGGGCAATTAATACACCACCTACCGCCGCCAACATCGCACCAATAATAAATGTGAAGGAGATAATACGACTGGTATCAATGCCTAATAAATTAGCCATACCGAGGTCTTGAGAACAAGCTCTAGAAGCGCGTCCTATACGTGAATATTTAATAAATAAACTAAGTGCAACCATTAACGCAACTGTGGTCACAATAATCAAAATACGCGCATAAGGAGCATTGAAAGTGAAGTCATCACCCAAAGGTATCTGTAAAGATCCAGTGACAAGGTTAGGTACTGCCATATCACGTGCGCCCTGACCTAGCGCTACCCAGTTTTGTAAAAAAATGGACATACCAATGGCAGAAATCAGGGGTACTAACCGAGGACTGCCCCGGACAGGAGCATAAGCGATTTTCTCGACGGTATAACCATATACTGCAGTAATAGCCGCTGCTACGAGCAGCATAATGAGTACGATTAAAATGACAGGTAAGCCTGAGCTCATGCCTATCGCCGATAACGTGACTAAACCAGCGTAGGCTCCAATCATATAGATTTCGCCATGCGCAAAGTTAATCATCCCAATAATGCCATATACCATCGTGTAGCCAATGGCGATCAAGGCATAAATAGCGCCTAGAGATAAGCCATTAAAAAGCTGCTGCACGAGCTGAGGAAGCAGATCCGACATAATGTAATTCCTAAAGGCTAGTGTAGGCAGATAATAACGACCGCCTGTAATAGCTACAAAAAGGGCTGTTGTCTCCTGAGTAAAGAGTCAACAGCCAGAATTAAGATATTCTATATTGTGACCAAAACCAACGGTTTGTCACTCCGTACTACCCCTAAAGTATAAGCAATATAAAACAAATACCCTATTGGGGATTACTTGGTTTTGCAATATTCCACATCAACGCACGAAACGGAGCCAACATAAAAGTATTCAAACTCAGTTTCACGGCCAAATCACCCAGTAATAGTGTTTGCCATGGCATATCTGTGCCTGCAAAAGCCACACTAAAGAAAACAAAAGTATCAAGTGTTGCCCCTGCGATACCACCAACAAAAGGGGCTTGCCACCAAGAGCGATGACGCAAGCGATCAAAAATATAAATATCACAGAGTTGAGCCACTAAAAAAGCAGAGCCAGAGGCTAGTGCGATCCGTGGGCTAGCAACAAAAACCGAAATCAATAAGGCGGCGATAAAACCAAAATACGCAACCTGACGTGCTGACTTTGGTCCAAATCGACGATTCAATACATCCGCCACCAAAAAAGCAATGGGATAGCTCACTGCCCCCCATGTCAACCAATCATTGATGGGGTATTGCACCATGACATTCGAGGCCACCACAATTAAAATCATGAGACCAACGGCGAGTACTTGTTGCCCAAGTGTCATGGGCTCAAAACGTGAAGAAGGCATAATAGACATTAAGAAAACTCATTCGCCAATTCGGCCGCTCGATCTTTAGCCGCCTGCATAGCGTGTTGAATAATAGTTGTAAAATGTTGCTGGTTAAAAACATGTAGTGCCGCTGCTGTTGTGCCGCCTTCGGAAGTTACATTGGCGCGTAATTGCTCCAAAGGTAACGGGGAAAGCGCCGCTAATTCAGTTGCACCACTGACGGTTGCTAAAGCAAGCTTGCGAGCCTGCTCTGCACTGAGACCTTGTTCTATGCCACCTCGAATCAACGCCTCTAAAAACAAAAAGACATACGCTGGACCACTGCCAGATAATGCCGTCACGGCGTCAATGGCCTGATCGTCTTTAACCCAGACGAACTCACCCACCGTTTTAAATACCATTTCTGCAATGCGTTTATCATTCGCATCTACAGCATCCAGTGCCATTAAGCCTGTCGCCCCACATCCAATAAGAGCGGGCGTATTAGGCATGCAGCGAATAACACGCTGATGCGGCTGCCCCTCTTGGCCTAACCAACGCGCAATATCATCGGCAGCAATACCGGCAGCCACACTAATAATCAAGGTGTTAGGTTGAATAAATGGCTGACACTGACGCACCACTGCTTTCATTTGTTGCGGCTTAACGGCAAAGAACCAAATACGCTGCTGAGCTAATTGCTCATCAATCTGAGCTGCCGCACGTGCTCCTTGCTGGTGCCATTTTTGACGAACTGACTCATTAGGGTCAATAACTAAGACCTCATCAGCAGCGCAACGCTTTCCAATCAGCCCAGCTGATAAGGCCGATGCCATATTGCCACCACCAATAAACGCCAATGTAAGTGTATTTTGTTCATTAATCATAGAGCTATTGTAATCCGGTTTAAAAAGGCCTGGCCTTTGTGTTTAGTTTTGTCTGTTATTGACCAATCTAGGTTTTACTGAGTACAGTCACGCTAGTGACATAAACAAATCATATACTTTTCGTATTTATCCCTAAACGTGTTAATGACTCACCACACATCCAGGAGAACGCAAATGCGTGCTACTCAATTTACTTTATCTTTGGCTACTGTTTTGGCCATGATGGGTTCAGCCCAAGCAGCAACTGACATCCAATTTTGGCATTCCATGGAAGGAGCCTTGGGCGATCGCGTTAATGAGCTAGTTGATAACTTTAACAAAAGCCAATCCGACTTTGTAGTTAAACCTAGCTACAAAGGTAACTACGGCGAGTCCATGAACGCAGGTATTGCTGCTTTCCGCGCTGGTAATGCTCCTGATATTCTACAGGTTTTCGAAGTCGGTACGGCAACCATGATGAACGCTAAAGGCGCCATCCAGCCAGTACAGGAAATGTCTGAAAAAGTAGGTAACCCCATTGACCCCAAAGCCTTTTTAGGTGCAGTAGGCGGTTACTACTCCTCTAGTGATGGCAAGTTAGTTTCTATGCCATTTAATAGTTCCACTGCCGTATTGTATTACAACAAAGACGCCTTTAAAAAGGCAGGTTTAGACCCAGAAAATCCACCTAAAACGTGGGAAGAGGTAGCGGCTGCAGGTAAAAAAGTACGTGAAGCCGGTTACGAGTGTGGCTACACCTCGTCATGGCCATCTTGGATTTTGCTTGAGAACTTTGCCGCTTGGCATAACGTTCCTTTTGCCAGTGAAGACAATGGATTTGGTGGTTTAAACGCACGTTTACAAATTGATCAGCCTTTATTCGTAAAGCACCTTACCTTCTTAAGTGATATGGCTAAAGACGGCAGCTTTACCTACGGTGGTCGTGGTGACACCCCTAATGCCCTATTTACAGCAGGCAAATGTGGCATGTTTACTGGCTCCAGTGGTAACCGCGCCAATATCATCAAAACGGGTCAGTTTGAATTTGGTACGACCTCCTTGCCTTATTACTCTGACGTGCCAAATGCACCGCAGAACTCCATCATTGGTGGCGCCTCATTATGGGTGTTTGCAAAAAAATCGGATGAGGTCTATAAAGGGATCACCCAGTTCTTTAAATACATCTCTAGTCCTGAGCAAGCTGCTGCTTGGCACCAAGCCACAGGATATGTTCCTGTCACTACCGCTGGTTACGAAGCCACCAAAGCCTCTGGCTTTTACGAGAAAAACGTAGGTGCTGATGTAGCCGTTAAACAGCTAGACGCCAACACCACCGAAAACTCTCGTGGTATTCGCCTAGGCTTCTTGCCACAAATTCGTGACATTGAAGATGGCGAAATGGAAAAGATCTTCTCCGGTCAGGTCACTCCTGAGGAAGGTCTAAAAACCATGGTGACACGTAGTAACGAACTACTAGAGCGTTTTGAGAAAAGTGTAAAATAAACGCGTAGATCATTTGCTTGGTCTACAATCCATACCGGAACAGGGCTAAATAACTCTGTTCCGGTATTTTCTTTTACTCTGAGGTGAGGCTTTTTTAGCCCTCGCCCGTTTTTGTATTAACACCACCTTATGGAAAAGCGCGTCGTTTTTAATCATAAAACGCTGCCTTATCTACTGCTTGCCCCCCAACTGGCAATTACGGTAATTTTTTTCTTTTTACCCGCCGGTCAAGCAGTATGGCAATCGTTTCACTTAGAAGATCCTTTTGGTCTGAGCTCCACCTTTGTGGGCTTAGATAACTTCAGAGAGCTGTTTTCTCAATCTGCCTATCTCAACTCCTTTAAAATTACCGCCGTCTTTTCACTTTTGGTTGCGATTGTGGGCTTGGCTGTCTCATTGCTTTTTGCCGTACTCGCCAACCGGGTAATTCGTGCTGCGGCCTTTTATAAGACCATGCTCATTTGGCCCTATGCCGTTGCAACCGCTGTTGCTGGGGTATTGTGGTTGTTCATGTTCTCCCCCTCTGTGGGCATCATTGCCGTTTTTCTTTTTGAGATGGGTATTTCGTGGAATCCACGCTTAGAGGCGGATGACGCCATGCTATTAGTTGTGATGGCCTCTGTGTGGAAACAGATCTCTTATAACTTCCTCTTCTTTCTTGCTGGCTTACAAGCTATTCCACGCTCATTGATCGAAGCAGCCGCCATTGATGGCGCAGGGCCAGTACGTCGTTTTTGGTCTATTGTCTTTCCCTTACTTTCCCCTACGACCTTTTTCTTATTAGTCGTGAACGTCATTTATGCTTTCTTTGATACCTTTGCCATCATTGACGTCATGACACAAGGTGGTCCAGGTGAAAGCACCTCTATTTTGGTATATAAAGTCTACAACGTTGGTTTCCGTGGCTTAGATCTGGGCGCCTCCGCAGCGCAATCCGTCGTATTGATGTTGATTGTGATTGCTCTGACCGTCATTCAGTTTCGCTACATTGACCGTCGTGTTAACTACTAGGCCTCATTATGATTGAACGACGTCCTTTACTCGACTTTTTTAGTCATTTCATTTTGCTCTTAGGTGTATTGGTTATTGCCTTTCCGCTCTACATCACCTTTGTTGCCTCAACACAAACCGCGGCAGAGGTCGCTCAGGCTCCGATGTCCTTGCTCCCAGGTGATCACTTTTGGGCAAACTATAAACACGCTCTCTTTGGTGAACCAGGCAGTAATGCACCTCCTGTAGCACGTATGCTTTGGGTGAGTACCGTTATGGCATTGGTAATTGCAATTGGGAAAATTGTGATCTCCATGCTCTCGGCATTTGCTGTGGTGTATTTTCGCTTTCCATTTCGGATGCTGTTTTTTTGGATGATTTTTGTCACCCTAATGCTACCCGTAGAGGTACGTATTGCCCCCACTTTTAAAGTGGTTGCTGACCTAGGCTTACTTAATAGCTATGCCGGTTTAACCCTGCCTTTAATCGCCTCGGCGACTGCGACCTTTTTATTTAGGCAGTTTTACTTAACCGTTCCGGATGAGCTCATCGAGGCTGCTCGAATTGATGGCGCTGGGCCCATGCGTTTTTTTAAAGACGTATTGCTCCCATTATCCAAAACCAGCATTGCAGCGCTTTTTGTGATTCAGTTTATTTATGGCTGGAATCAATACTTATGGCCCCTCATTATCTCTACCGAAGAAAACATGTACCCCATTGTGATTGGTATCAAGCGCCTTATTTCAGGCGGTGATAGTGTCACACAGTGGAATATTGTGATGGCCACGGCCATGCTTGCTATGATTCCGCCCGCTTTGGTGGTCATGCTCATGCAAAAATGGTTCGTAAAAGGTCTGGTTGACTCAGAAAAATAAGGCCACTACACAGGAATTACAACATTATGGCAAGTTTAACTTTTAATAACGTAACTAAGGTCTATCCCGGCAATATTGAGGTCATTCATGGCATTAACATGGATGTTCAGGATGGCGAGTTTGTCGTCATCGTTGGCCCCTCTGGCTGCGGTAAATCCACCCTAATGCGAATGGTGGCAGGTCTAGAAAGCATCACAGGTGGCACCATCAGTATTGATAATCAAGTGGTCAATACGCTTGAGCCAGCAGAACGAGATATCGCCATGGTATTTCAAAACTATGCGCTCTACCCACACATGAGTGTGTATGACAACATGGCATACGGCTTAAAAATTCGTAAACACAGCAAAGAAGAAATTCGTGAACGGGTCAATGTCGCTGCGCAAATTCTAGAACTCACTCATTTACTAGACCGTCGCCCCCGACAGCTATCAGGCGGACAACGTCAACGTGTCGCCATGGGACGTGCTATTGTGCGCGAACCTAAAGTGTTTTTGTTTGACGAACCTCTCTCGAATCTAGACGCAAAACTACGCGTTCAAATGCGTCTCGAAATCCAACGTTTACATAAACGTCTTAAAACAACCAGTCTCTACGTAACACACGATCAAGTCGAAGCCATGACCTTGGCTCAACGTATGATTGTGATGAACAAAGGCATTGCAGAACAAATCGGTACCCCCATGGAGGTATTTGAAAAACCGGCCTCGACCTTTGTGGCCAGTTTCATTGGCTCCCCACCCATGAACTTAGTACCAGTACGCATAGACGAAAAAGGGGTCGTGTATAACGATCGAGAGATGATTTTGCATCTGCCTACGCATCTGATTAGCCCAGCTCTACATGGTCTAAATGTTATTCTAGGTATACGCCCAGAACACATTACTTTGCACGCAGCAGGTATCCCTGTAGACATTGAGATGATTGAAATTCTTGGCTCTGAGCAACTAATTCATGGCCGCAATGGTGATCATGTCGTTGTGGTGCGCACTCCTACCGAACTAACTCGTGAGAATCCACTCGCTATAGGTGATGTGATTCAAGTTGGTTTAAATGAGGACTACGAGCTGCACTGGTTTGATGCCAAAACCACCAAACGTATCGACGTGTAATTGCTTTCTTTGCATTAAAAAACATCCCGCTGCCTGACAGGATAGCGGGATGTTTTTTTGTATTTGGTTATCAACTACGGAGTTGCTGGCTCATCAAAACGTTTTAGGTCAAAATACTGAGAGCTACCCGGGGTGGCTCGTTCCGATGTGCCAGATAACTCAGCCGAAGGCTCCACCACATCTTGGATAGAAAATGAACCCACTTTCCCCTTTTTTTCTACACGCTCTTTTTGATATGCAGCCTCAACCTGACGCAATTGCTCTGCCAGTCGTGTTTGTTTATTCGATTGAGCCCAGTCAGCAGCAGAAAGTTTTGCTAAGCTACGTGTCGTGGGATCTGCACCATGCTGCAATAGCACATTAACCATTTTGCTACTACCAGAACGAGCAGCCATCATTAGCGCCGTCGTTCCATCAGCAGAGGCAGCATTTACTAGCGCCCCTTGATTGATCAGCATCTCTGCCATGTCCACCTGCTTTTTAGAGGCCGCATAGTGCAATGCCGTCCAGCCTAAGCGATTGACTTGGGCTCCTTTAGTAATTAAGTCATTAGCTCGTTGAGTCTCACCCATAATCGCTAAATACATCAATGGGGTTTCATCGTGAGCATTTACCACATTAGGATCAAAGGCTCGATGCGAGACGAGTAAATCATAGACTCCCCACGCCTCATTTTGGATCGCCCACATAATCACAGGCTGCTCTTCGCGGCTTTTGATATTGGGGTCCACGCCTTGCGCTAAATAACGCATAACCGAAGAGGATTTATTATTTTGTACATCTAACCAAAAGTCATCCTCTACGGCATATGCCGTGCTTAGCAAACTAAGGCTTAAACCAAGCATAGCCGTCCATTTTATTAATGTCATAACGTAAATCCTTTAGATCAATGTCTCAGTCAATGGATGAGCTTTATTAAAGAGGGTGTAAAAATTCTCGGTGGTGTGTGCCGCCACATCTGCAGCTCGGATGCCACGTAACTGAGCAATGTGCTCTGCCACATGCACCACTAAGGCTGGGGTGTTAATTTTGCCACGATACGGCACCGGAGCTAAATAGGGAGAGTCTGTTTCTATGAGCAAACGATCCAAAGGCACTTTAGTGGCTACTTCGTGAACCTGCTTCGCACTTTTAAAACTCACAATACCAGACAGTGAAATATAGAAACCTAAATCGAGTGCTTTTTTCGCTGCCTCCCAGTCCTCGCTAAAGCAATGCATTACACCACCCACCTGCCCTGCATCTAACTCATGCATTATCCCCAGAGTGTCATCAATGGCATTACGTGTATGAATAATACTGGGTAATCCAGTGTCTTTACTGACTTGTAGATGTAAGGCGAATCGATCACGCTGCCAATCCAAAGGCTCCACTAAGCGATAGTAATCCAGTCCCGTCTCGCCAATGGCAATCACTTTAGGATGCTGAGCTCGCTCAAATAAATCCGCATAGCTTGGCTCTGGCACTTGATCATAGCCGGGGTGCACCCCTACCGAAGCAAAAAACTCCGGATGCTGCTCAACCAATGCCATTAAGCCGGGCCAATCCTCTAAGCAAACACTCACCACCATCGCCTGAGACACGCGGTTGTGCTGCATATTGAGTAAAATTTGATCTATGTTTTGAGCTAGATCAGGAAAATCCACATGACAATGAGAATCGATATACATAATAAAAATCAACTTGCTCTAAGGCTTTGGGCAATACGTTCTAAGGCGGTATGAACCAATAGTTTAGCGTTTAGCGGATGCTCCGCATGCCGTTTTTGTGTGACAAGCCATTTCCACTGCTGCTGTACAGCCAACGCCGACATGCGTGCAGCGATAGACTCAAGTGAAGGCTGTAAATGCGGGTAATAACGCACTGAACTGTTTTGCATACATAACTGTATGTCCACATGCAGTCGCTGTAAGGTTTCTATCCAAATGGAGGGATCTACTGCCTCGAGTTGGGGTGCTAAAGCAATAATCGCCTTATGACGCCCTTGCGCCAAATACTGACATAACTGATCTAGCCAGTCTGGATACGGCTTGTGATGAGTATGAGAGGCCTTTAACGCTGCCACAGGCGCTCCGCCAACAGCTGCCAACCATTGCTCTGGCTGCGCGATCTGTCCGTCGAGCCACGCTACGCTTTGCTCTTTGGTTGGTGTAGCTAATGGCAAACGTCTACATCTAGAGATAATCGTGGGTAAAAGACGCTCGTAATGGTCTGCTACCACTAAAAACACGGTTTTTTCATTAGGCTCCTCTAGCACCTTTAGCAATGCATTAGCCGAAATAGCATTCAAACTTTCGGCTGGATACAAGACCGCCACTTTATACCCCCCACGATGGCTTGCTGTATTAAACCAAGTCGATAATTCTCTGAGTTGTTCGACTCGGATATGCTTAGAGGGTGTTTTAGTCGTGCTTGTACCGGCTAACGACTCAGGGTCTTGCTCTGCGGTGACGGCATCAGGCCGAATAAACCGCAAATCGGGATGATTACCCGACAACACCCACTGACACGAGGCACAGTGACCACAGGCTATATGACGCAAGGGCTGCTCACACAATAAGGCGGCGGCTCCTGCTAGAGCAAACTGCACCTTACCAATGCCAGCTAAGCCATGAATTAACCAGGCATGCGCAAAGCGCTCTTGATGAGAAAGCCAATGTTCAGCGACGTCTTTTTGCCAAGGATAATACTGCAATGCAGTTAACGGCTCTGCCATAATTCAACCAGGTGATGCAATTGCTGCTGCAGTTGCTGTTGGATGGTGTGAATAGGCTGACTACTATCCACTAAGGAAAAACGGTGAGGATCCTGTTGCGCTCGTTGATGGTAGAACTGTTGAGTCCGCACAAAAAATGCTGCCTGTTCTTGCTCAAATCGATCTAAAACACGGCTATTTTGTAAACGTTGAGTGGCAATTTCTAGGGGTAAATCAAAGAGCCATGTCTGATCCGGTTGCAAATCTGGATGCACCCATTGCTCTAAGGTTTCAATAGCAGTCGCACCTAACTCTCGACCGCCCCCCTGATAAGCAAAACTGGCATCAGAAAACCGATCACACAAGATCCATTTCCCTTGAACTAACGCGGGCTCAATCACTTGTTTAATGTGCTCATTACGGGCAGCAAACATCAATAAGGTCTCTGTTCTTATGTCCATGTCCTTGTGCAGTAACAGCTCACGTAAAGTCTCACCTAACACCGTGCCACCTGGCTCTCTTGTCACCACCACCTCAATGCCTAGTCGCTGCAGGTGTGTTTCAATAAAAGGGATATGCGTACTTTTTCCTGCACCATCCACCCCTTCCAAACTTAAAAATAGCCCGTTTTTTATTGCTGACATGTATAAGCCTAATTGCGTTTTAAAATATATTTACGAACCGCGCGATTATGATCATTCAAATTCTTAGAGAACTCGCTGGTACCATCACCCCGTGATACAAAATAAAGAAAATCATGTTTTTCGGGATGCAATGTTGCCATCAAAGCCGCTTTGCCTGGACTGGCTATAGGAGTAGGCGGTAACCCGGCCCGCGTATACGTATTCCACGCTGTGTCGGTTTGCAAATCTCGTTTACGAATACGCCCATCATAAGCCTCACCCATCCCATAAATAACTGTAGGATCCGTTTGTAAAAGCATACCAATACGCAAACGATTAATAAACACGCCCGCCACACGGTCTCTATCCGCACTATGTCCCGTTTCCTTTTCTACAATAGACGCCAAAATGAGGGCCTCATAGGGTGTTTTTAAGGGCAGGTCAGGATCACGCTGCGCCCAAAGCGTCTCTAGCAGCTCTTTTTGTGCCTGATAGGCACGACGTAACACATCAAAATCACTGGTGCCAGGTACAAAAACATACGTATCAGGGTAAAACAAACCCTCAGGATGATCTGCATCAGCCCCTAATCGTTGCAATAGCTCAGCATCACTGGTTTCCATCAGTGTTTGCTTCACATTCACATCACTGCCCAGATGCTGACGAATCCGTTTATAGTCCCACCCCTCGACAAAGGTAAGTCGTGTTTGCATCATATCGCCCTGAGCCATGCGTTGCAGTAATCGCCACAAACTATCACCACGTACTGCCTCATAAGCGCCAGCTTGCAGCAATTTGTCTTTTTCACTCAATCGCGCGACTAAAGCAAACTGCTGCTCGTCAATGTCAATACCCGCTTGGCGCATAGTACGGGCTATGGCCTTGGGGCCAGCCCCAGATTCAATCACATAATCAATGCGTGGCTCTGACATAGGCACAGGGCGCTCAGTGACCCACCACCAGCCTGTATAAGCAGCGCTAGCAAGACCAACTACTAGCGTCACTAGGCTGATTACGATGTATTTAACTCTCATGATGACTGTCCACGTTTATCCTACCTATCGTTGGTGATATAGGTATCTATTTTAGTTAAGACAGCTATTATATAGAATCCACTCAATTTTTCAGTGCTGCCTAAAAATGAATACTATGACCTTTACCTCTGATCAACTCTGTGCACTTGATGATTTTGCCGTATTGCACATTAAAGGGCCTGAGGCGCGCTCGTTTATGCAAGCGCAATTAACCAATGCTGTTGACGCTCTAAGCTCAGAGCAAGCCGTTCTGGCTGGTTTTTGCCAAGCTAAAGGTCGTCTACAGGCAACCATGATTGTGTATGCAGATCCCGTTGACGCTCAGAACCTCTATGCCATTTTACCGCGCTCCATCGCCGAAACCGTACGTAAACGTATTTCTATGTTTTTATTACGCGCTAAAGCTGAACTTATTCTTAGCGATTTACGTGTTTTCGGAATAAGCCAAGGCGCGCCTACCTCTGCCTTTGCCCTACCTGCTACTAGCTATGCTGTGCAACAAGGCCCGCTTGGTACGCTCATTGCAGCCCCAAGCCACAACGAAACAGCAAGGGCTTGGCTTATTTGCGAGGCTGATAAAGCCCCACCCGCCTCGGCAGACGCATCACAATGGTCTACAGCTGATATGTATGCCGGTTTAGCCTGGATTCAAGAATCCACCTATGAAGCGTTTTTGCCTCAGGACATCAACCTAGATATTATTGGGGGTGTCAACTTCAAAAAAGGCTGCTTTCCTGGCCAAGAAGTCGTGGCACGACTGCACTATCGCACCACGGCTAAACGTCGTGCAGCACTAGGAGTTATTTCGTCTGATCAGGCACTGGATTTACTTGCAGGCCAAGACATTTTTGATGCAGCACAACCTGAACGCCCCTTTGGGCGCATCATTAATACCGCCTATGACGCCATTTGGCAAAGACAAGTCTTATTAATGGAAGTCCTCATTGATGGCCTTGAACAAAAAACACTATGCACAGCCAGCGAAATGGGGAAAATCATTCAAAACATGGCCTTGCCCTATGGCTGGGAAATAGCTAAATACTAATTAATCACGATTAACAATCATACTCGCCGCAATACTTGGTTTGCGGCGTTTTTTTGTATTTTGCTTTTGCTCAGCGCGGTGCGCAGCACGACGCCGTCGAGAATCCATCGGATCAAAAACCAGCGGCCTATATACCTCTATACGATCCTTGTCCTGTAACACCGTCTCTGGTTGACAACGCTCACCAAAAATACCGTAAGCCAGCTCTTTGGCTTCTGGATGCACCTGATAAAGATCACTTTGCGCTAAGGCATGGGATACGGTAGTGCCCTTAGGCACAGTTAAAAATCGCTGCCAAACACGATTTTTTGCCGCAAACAGCAATTCAATTGTTATCATAGTTAGTTCAGCCCGTTATATGACGCGTTCATTCGTTGTCGTAAAGATCATGGGCACGACGCGTAAACGAATCAATAAAGCTATTGGCGACTCGATTAAAAATTGGGCCAACCACCATTTCTAAAGCTCGACTCGCAAACGCGTACTCCATGACGAACTCAACCTTACACCCATCTTCGCCTAAGGCCGTAAAATACCAATCGCCTTTTAGGTCAGAAAAAGGACCATCGACCAACTGTAAACGAATATGATTCGGATAGTCGTGGGTATTTTGGGTAGTAAAGGTTTGCTTGATTCCGGCAATGCTAATGGTGACAGAGGCTTTCATGCCTTGTTCAGTCTGCTCATGTACCACAGCCCCGCCACACCATGGCATGAACTCAGGATAACGGGCAACATCGGCGACCAGATCAAACATCTGGGCAGAAGAAAAAGGAACTAATACGGATCGTTTTACTGTATGCATCGATTTGGCTTAGTGGATAAATAGATCGATTTTACCTAAGATAGGTGATGAATTCATGAGTATTGTTGAAAATCGTAAAGCGCGTCACGAATATTTTATTGAAGAACGCTACGAAGCAGGTTTAGTATTACAGGGTTGGGAGGTAAAAGCCATCCGCAGTGGTCATGTGCAACTAGCTGAAAGCTATATTGTGATACGTGATGGTGAAATCTGGGTAATAGGTATGCATATTAGCCCATTAGCCACCACCTCAACGCATATTTCCCCCGAAGCCACACGAACTCGTAAGCTTTTACTGAAATCCGAAGAAATCAGTAAGCTAATCGGTCGCGTGGAACAACGTGGTTACACCCTGATTCCTCTCAACCTGCACTACAGCCGCAGCCACATCAAAATGGATATCGGCTTAGGTAAGGGTAAAAAACACCACGATAAACGCGACACCTCTAGGGATAGAGACTGGCAACGCGAGCAAGAGCGTTGGATGAAGCATGACACGCGTCGCCGGGAAGATTAATGCAACTTCACCCGTGGGGCCGAGCGTTTTAATAACAATCGGCCTAAAGCCAAACTAGCCGTTCGTAATACGCCTAAAACCGCTGCATGATGCATTAAATGTAGGCTCATGTACATAGTTCGAGCCACTAATCCCTCTACAAACCAGCTTTTACCTGATAAAACGCCCATCAGACTACCTACTCCCTTGCTGTGTCCCACAGACACTAAAGAACCGTAGTCTTTGTATTTAAAAGGCTCTACGACCGTCTTTTGACGTCTTTTTTGCCTAATAACCTTATAGAGATAATTGGCCTGCTGATGCGCGACCTGAGCACGTGCGGGTAGATAGCCGTGCTCACCCAACCAAGGGGCTTGGGCACAGTCACCTAGGGCATAAATATGCGGGTCGGCGGTCTCTAAACGCTCATTAACGACCAGCTGATTGATACGATTCGTCTCTAGGCCTAGGGTTGTTAAAAAAGCAGGAGCTTGAATCCCTGCAGCCCACACGCATAAGTCTGCCGCATAACTGGTGCCATTTTGATCAATTAACCGATCTTTTTTTACTTCTGTTACCCGCACCCCAGTACAAACGTTAATTTTGCGTGAAGCCAACAATTGAGTGGCTCGGACTGAGAGTTCTGCAGGCAAAGCCACCAAAATGCGCTCCGCCCCTTCAATTAGGGTAATAGACAAATGACGTTCTGGCGTTTGCATATTAGCACCATAAAAGTGTAGGCTAGCCACCGCCTCCGTCAGCTCTGCAGCCAGCTCTACACCGGTTGCCCCACCGCCTACAATAGCAATATTCAATGGTGCTGGCTGCTGATTCGCCACCACATCCCCCTGAAATTGGGTTAAAGCATGCAGCAACTGCATTCTAAATTGCTCTGCTTGAGCTGTTGCATCTAGGGTAATTGCATATTCAGCCGCACCTGGCGTATTAAAAAAATTTGATTTACTACCTACGGCAATTACCAATGTGCCATAGGTAATGGTGCGCTGCGGAAATAGTTGTTGTCCTGCCTCGTTATAAGCGGGAGCAAGTTGGATCTGCTTTTTTTCTTTATCTAATTGTTCGAGTGCGCCCAAGATAAAGGTGAAGTTACAATCTCGTGCCAGCATAAAATAGGACAGTCCCTCCCGATGAATATCCAATGTGCCTGCGGCAACCTCATGTAGGGACGGTTTCCAAATATGGTCTGTATCTTTATCAATCAAATATACTTGACTGGGCCCATACTGGCGTCCTAACTTAGCAGCCAACTCTAAGCCTCCCGCACCTCCACCTACGATGACTATAGGGCTTGTGGTCATTGAATACTCCTTAATATGTTGATCTCTATCTATTATGCTGCAATGCGGCATCATTGCCTATAAGCGGCAAACAAAACCTTTCATTCTTTATACTTTTAGGTTCTATGCTTATCGTTGACACCCTCTTCGATACTCAGGCACCATCATGCTCCTGATTGACTCCTACCACTAAGACAAAACATGCTAAAAAAATTGGCTATTGCCACCCTCACTGCTAGCTTATTTATTCCGCTTACTAGTCATGCCAAAACCCTGCGTTGGGCTAGTCAAGGGGATTTACTGACCTTAGACCCCCATGCGCAAAATGAACGTGTCACTAATAACTTTTCCAATTATGTCTATGAACCCTTAGTTGAATATGATAAAGAGTTCACCATAGTTCCGGCTTTAGCTCGTTCTTGGGAACAGCTATCAGATACCTTATGGCGCTTTCATTTACGTAAAAATGTTAGTTTTCATGACGGCAGCCCATTTACTGCCGATGATGTGGTGTTTTCGTTCCAACGTGCTATGTCGCCCACCTCTGGATTCAAAGCCTATGTGGACGGATTTGTAGACATAAAAAAAATAGATGACTACACCGTAGAAATTGAAACCGCTGCACCCAACCCTGTATTACTGCGTCTACTTACTAATGTGTTCATGATGAGTAAATCATGGGCAGAGGCAAATAATGCCACTACCCCACAAGACTTTGGCAAAAAAGAAGAAAATTTCGCAACCCATCATACCAATGGCACAGGGTCTTATCAGCTAGAGTCACGCGAGGCAGATGTACGTACTATCTATACTGAGAATAAAAACTGGTGGGGTCAAGCAGAAAAAACAGGGAATGTCAGCCGTGTGGTCTATACGCCTATTGCTCAAAACGCAACACGTACCGCTGCCTTACTTTCTGGCGAAATTGATTTTATTTTAGATCCTCCGGCCCAAGATCTAGCACGTCTTAAACAACAAGCCAAAGTAATAGAAGGCAATGAGTTCCGTACGATCTACATCGGTTTAGATCAACACAGCCCCGAGCTAAAATACAGCTCTATTAAAGGAAAAAACCCTTTTACCGACCAGCGTGTGCGCGAGGCTTTATATATCTCAATAGATACCCAAGCCATTCAAAAAATCGTTATGCGCGGCGCATCGTTACCCACCGGAACCATGATCGCCCCACAAGTTAACGGTTGGACAGAGGCCCTAGCAGCACGCCCCGCCCCCGATCTGAAAAAAGCGCAACATTTATTAGCCGAAGCAGGCTACGGTCCAAACGAGTTGCGCTTCACCCTAGACTGCTCTAACGACACCTATATCAACGATGAAGCCATCTGTCAGGCTATTATCAACATGTGGGCTAAAGCAGGTGTCAAAGCCACGTTAAATACCATGCCGCGTGCTATTTACTTCCCCAAATTGCATGCCTATGACACAAGTGCCTATTTGTTTGGCTGGGGCGTGCCTACTTTTGATGCGCTTTATACCTTACAGAGCCTCATCCACAGTAAAGGTGAAGGTGCTGATGGTGCTTTTAACTTTGGGCATTACAGTAATACCCAAGTCGATCAGCTGATAGATCAAATCAAAGTCGAAACCGACCCTCAAAAACGGAATGCAGCCATTCATGAGGCCTTAACGATTCATGCCAAAGAGGTAGGCCATATTCCATTGCATGATCAGGTTATCCCTTGGGCTATGGCTAAAAATGTGCATGTAGTCCATCGTGCCAATAATCATTTAACCCCTAAATGGGTCACTATTGATTAGTGCTTAATAAGCAATAAAAAACGGGGCTGATTTTATATCAGCCCCGTTTTTATGTCAGCATTTCTTTATTTAGCTAAACGCTGCCACGTATCTACTACTGTGTCAGGATTCAGTGAAATAGACACAATCCCTTCATCACGTAACCACTCAGCTAAATCAGGATGATCGCTAGGGCCTTGACCACAAATACCTACGTATTTACCAGCCTTGCGACATGCTTGTATAGCACGGCTCAACATAAATTTAACGGCAGCATCACGCTCATCAAAATCTGCAGCAAGTAACTCCATCCCTGAGTCACGATCCAGACCTAAAGTTAACTGCGTCATATCATTAGAACCGATAGAGAAACCATCAAAGAATTGCAAGAATTCCTCTGCTAAAATAGCGTTAGATGGAACCTCACACATCATGATCAAACGTAAACCGTTTTTACCGCGCTCTAGGCCATTATCCGCCAACAAGTTAACCACTTTTTCAGCTTGAGTCAGTGTACGCACAAAAGGCACCATGATCTCAACGTTAGTTAAACCCATTTCATCACGAACTTTTTTCAGCGCCTCACATTCCATGCGGAAGCACTCTTGGAAGTCATCAGATACATAACGGGCTGCACCACGGAAACCCAACATTGGATTCTCTTCCTCGGGCTCGTAACGTGAACCACCGACTAACTTACGGTATTCGTTTGATTTAAAATCAGACATACGTACGATAACGGTTTTCGGGTAAAAGGCGGCAGCTAAGGTAGCAATACCCTCGGCTAGCTTTTCCACATAGAAAGCACGCGGACTGGCGTAACCACGCGCAGCGGACTCAACTGCTTTTTTCAAGTCAGCGTCTACATTCGGGTAATCCAAAACGGCTTTAGGGTGAATAGCAATATTGTTATTAATGATGAACTCGAGACGAGCTAGACCTACCCCATCATTAGGAATCTGAGAGAAATCAAAAGCTAACTGTGGATTACCGACGTTCATCATGACTTTCATGCCAATCTCTGGCATTTCACCCCAACGAACTTCCTCGATTTCAGTTTCAAGTAAACCGTCGTAAATACGGCCCTCATCACCCTCTGCACACGACACGGTGACCTCTTGGCCTTCTTTTAATACGTCTGTCGCATCAGCACAGCCAACCACAGCAGGAATACCTAGTTCACGTGCAATAATTGCAGCGTGACATGTACGACCACCACGGTTTGTAACGATGGCGGATGCCAATTTCATCACTGGTTCCCAGTTCGGGTCTGTCATATCAGTCACTAATACGTCGCCCGCTTGAACATGATGCATTTCGCTGGCATCACCCACCAAACGGACTTTACCTGAACCGATTTTTTGACCAATAGCGCGGCCTGTGACCAGAACTTCGCCTGTCGCTTTTAGTTTGTAGCGCTCTTGGACATCATTATTACCAAGTTGTGATTTAACGGTTTCTGGACGAGCTTGAAGAATATAAATTTTGCCATCAATCCCATCACGACCCCACTCAATATCCATAGGACGCTGGTAGTGGTTTTCAATAATCATGGCGTAACGCGCTAACTCATTCACCTCTTCGTCAGATAGGGAGTAGCGATTGCGCTCGGAAACGGGGACATCTACAGTACGTACTGCTTCGCCACTTTCACGTTTTTCATCAAATTCCATCCGCAATAGCTTGGAACCAATACGACGACTAATAATCGCATCGTGACCAGCAGCTAAGGAAGGTTTAAACACGTAGAATTCGTCCGGGTTTACGGCGCCCTGAACCACGGTTTCACCCAATCCATAAGCGGATGTAATAAATACGACGTCTTTAAAACCAGATTCCGTGTCTATAGTGAACATAACGCCTGAGCTGCCCTTATCGGAACGAACCATACGTTGTACACCGGCAGAAATAGCAACCTCAGCGTGCTCAAAGCCTTTATGTACACGGTATGAAATAGCACGGTCGTTGTATAAAGAGGCAAAAACCAGATGAATTTTTTCTAGTACGTCATCAATACCCACTACGTTCAAGTAGCTTTCTTGTTGGCCTGCAAAAGAAGCATCTGGTAAATCCTCTGCAGTAGCAGAAGAACGTACTGCAAACGAGCCTTTACCATCAGCATCTAGTTTGGCAAAGCCATCGCGAATTTGCTGTTCTAAGGAAGCAGGAAATGGCGTATCAATGATCCACTGACGGATCTGTGCACCGGCCTCGGCCAAAGCACGTACATCATCCGGGTCCAGCGTGGATAAACGCTCTTCGATACGCTTGTCCAAGCTGTCAGCACGTAAAAACTCACGGAATGCTTCGGCCGTTGTAGCAAAACCACCTGGCACACGCACACCGGCATTGGCCAACTGGCTAATCATTTCGCCCAAAGACGCGTTTTTACCACCAACAATTTCGACGTCTGTCATGCGCAGCGTCTCGAAAGGCAATACATAAGACATAAAAGTCACCTTAAAAAAGTAAAAAGCAAGTTTGTGTAATACATTAGATATATCGCAATGTACTAGGCAAACTCGCCTTGCTTAGCTAAGCAATGGTTGTTACTCTTTGCGATTGTACCGTTTATCGCCTTTGTGTGTACTATTAAATATGACAAATTCCCCTATAGATCGTACTGTCTTCGTGGTTTCAGACAGCACTGGCATTACCGCTGAAACCTTTAGCCATTCGGTTTTATCACAATTTCAACAATTTAAGTTCCAAGCTGTACGCGTCCCCTTCATTGATACCATTGAAAAAGCACATGATGTGGCTGGCCGTATCAATCGCTGCTTTGATGAAACGGGTGAGAAACCGTTGGTATTTAGCACGCTTGTAGATCCAAAAATGGCACGCATTATTGGCGCAGCCAACTGCATCTTTATGGACTTATTTGGCAGTTTCGTGCGCCATATAGAACGTGCTCTAGGGACTAAGTCTGATCGCTCTGTGGGTAGATCTCACAGCAACGTCATGTCTAAACAATATAGCAATCGCATCGAGGCCATTAACTTCAGTTTAGCTCACGATGACGGTCAGCTTATTAATGGCTTAGAGCAAGCTGACGTTATTTTAGTGGGGGTATCTCGTTGTGGCAAAACCCCAACAAGTCTCTATCTTGCGATGCAATACGGGGTTAAGGCTGCCAATTACCCCTTGATTCCAGATGACTTTGAGCGTGGTGCTCTACCTCTATCATTAGTGCCTTATCGTAAAAAACTATTTGGCTTATCTATTCATCCAGATCGTCTAGCAGAAGTACGCAACGAACGACGCCCCAACAGTACCTATGCCTCATTAAAACAATGTATTAATGAGGTAGCAGAGGCTGAGCGTCTAATGCGCTTAGAGAACATCTCCTGGCTTTCTACCACCACTAAATCCATTGAGGAAATTTCCACCAAAATCCTCGAAGAGGTGGGTTTAAATCAACGAATTTATTAAGACTTTTTAAAAAAGCCTGCTAGATATGGATAAGGACTCACATTTAGCAGGCCTTTTTATTTCTTCTTAAAAAACCACTCCTGACCACTCACTAATAAAATACCCACCACCACACACAGCGCACCAATCACAAAGCTTTGGTCTATTTTCTCGTTTAATAACCACACCCCTAGAATCACACCAAACAAGGGGGACATAAAAGACAAAACGCCTAAACGAGATGCCAGATAGTGACGTAAGAGCCAAAACCAAATCAATAAACTCACAAAAGACACCAAGACAACCTGAAATATCAGACTGCCCACCAAACGGGTAGACCAATGGATATCTGTTTGCCCCATTCCCATTGCCCCCACACCTAAAATCACAAAAGCCGCAATCAATTGATAAAATAATGTCTCTGTGGCCGTGGCATTTTTGAGTCGTGAGCCTCGCACTACCACTGTAGTCGCTCCCCAAAACATCCCCCCTAAAATCGCCAAGGCATCGCCTAGCAACATATTTGGGCTCTCAAGGGTGTTGTATGTGCCATCCCTGCCTAAAAAGCTAATGGCAATACCAGAAAAAGCCACAATGATCCCTAACCACTGCAAGCGATTTAATCGCTCTTCTGGCGAGAAAAAATGCAGACCCAAGGCTGCAAACAAAGGCGCACTATAGAGGAAGATAGACACATGCGACGCTGTGGTATAACGCAAGGCCTCTCCTAAAAGAAAAAACTCTCCTGCAAATAAAGCACCTACCAATAGACCAGGCTTCCACGCTCCAGCAACCGTAAATACGGGCATTTTTCGCCATCGCACCAGTAAATATGTCAACACCGCCGCCCCACCTGAGCGAAGTGCTATTTGTAGAGTAGGCGCCATATCAGCGGCTGTATATTTCAAAACAATTTGAGCCAAAGACCAGGTGAGGCAAAGCAGCACCATCAAGGTGGTGGCTTGTAAATCTAAAGCACGTCGTGTCATATCCATAAGTTGTCTCTGTTTATTTTTTATGTAGACACAAAAAACCCCGCCTAAGCGGGGTTCTGCGCGTCCTACTTCATCAATTATAGAATTGATTTCAGCAATTTACCCATTTCGGAAGGATCACGTGTGGTTTTGATACCGCACGCTTCCATAACTGCCATTTTTGCATCCGCAGTGTCATCGCCACCCGAAATCAATGCGCCAGCATGGCCCATGCGTTTTCCGGGAGGCGCTGTTACACCAGCGATAAAGCCAACGATGGGTTTAGTCATGTTGTCTTTAGCCCAAAGTGCAGCGTTTACCTCGTCAGGACCGCCAATCTCACCGATCATGATAACAGCATCTGTATCCGGATCATCATTGAACATTTTCAATACGTCAATGTGTTTTAGACCATTGATAGGATCGCCACCAATACCTACAGCAGCAGACTGACCTAAGCCCAACTCAGTTAACTGAGCAACAGCTTCGTAAGTCAATGTACCTGAACGGCTAACCACACCAATACGACCTTTACGGTGAATATGACCAGGCATAATACCGATTTTGATTTCGTCAGGAACAATTAAACCTGGGCAGTTAGGGCCTAACAGCAAAGTTTTTTTGTTTTCTTCACGCATACGATTGCGTAATTCCAACATATCACGTACAGGGATACCTTCAGTGATACAAATAACGAGATCTAGATCTGCTTCGACGGCTTCCCAGATAGCAGCGGCTGCGCCTGCTGGGGGTACATAAATAACAGAAACGGTTGCGCCTGTTGCATCACGAGCTTCTTTAACGGAAGCGTAGATAGGCACACCTTCAAAGTCCTCTCCGGCACGTTTTGGGTTTACACCCGCTACGAAAGCCTGCATCCCATTACCGTATTCACGGCACATACGAGTGTGAAACTGACCGGTTTTACCAGTAATACCCTGTGTAATAACCTTAGTATCTTTGTTAATCAGAATTGACATGTAAAAAATCCTTTCCGGTTATTTAGCGGCGGCAACCACTTTGGTTGCGGCTTCGGCCATGGTGTCTGCACTAATGATAGGTAGACCCGAATCAGCTAGCATTTGTTTACCTAGCTCTTCGTTAGTCCCTTTCATGCGAACAACCAAAGGTACGTCTAGATTCACTGCTTTACACGCAGCAATCACGCCCTCGGCAATCACGTCACAACGCATAATGCCACCGAAAATATTAACCAAAATGGCTTTCACATCATCATTTTTCAACATGATTTTGAATGCTTCGGTTACTTTTTCAGCTGTAGCACCACCACCCACGTCTAAGAAGTTAGCTGGCTCACCACCAAATAGCTTGATGGTATCCATTGTTGCCATAGCTAGACCCGCTCCGTTCACTAGACATGCGATATTACCGTCTAGTTGAATATAAGCTAAATCGAACTTACTGGCTTCGACTTCGGCAGGATCTTCTTCGTCTAAGTCACGGAACTCAACCACGTCTGCTTGACGGTACAAAGCGTTCGTGTCGAAGTTGAACTTCGCATCCAACGCCATAATGTCGCCAGAACCAGTCAAGATCAATGGGTTAATTTCAGCCAATGAAGCATCTGTATCCCAGTATACTTGGTACAGTTTTTGTAACTGATCAGCGGCCTGAGCTTGGGAAGCCTCAGGGATACCAATACCAGCAGCTAAACCAATGGCTTGCTCGGTTGTTAGACCAACTTTAGGATCTACAAAGGCTTTTAGGATTTTTTCTGGGTTGGACTCGGCGACCTCTTCGATCTCCATACCACCTTCAGCAGAAGCCATCACACAAATACGCTGAGACTCACGATCAGTCACAATACCTACGTAGTATTCTTTTTTAATATCCGCGCCATCTTCGATAAGCAAACGACGAACCTTTTGACCTTCAGGGCCAGTTTGGTGCGTAATTAATTGCATACCTAGGATTTCAGTAGCGAGTTGTTTTACTTCGTCCATAGAACGAGCTAATTTAACCCCACCACCCATACCACGACCACCGGCATGAATTTGCGCTTTAACAACCCATACTGGGCCCCCTAGCTTTTCGGCCGCTGCAACTGCTTCATCGACGGAAAACGCAGGAATGCCTTCTGGCACTGCTACACCGTACTTTCTTAACAGTGCTTTGCCCTGATATTCATGAATTTTCATTTAGTACCTGTCAGTCTAAGAACACATTAAAAAAATTGCCTATTTGTATACCATTACAAATTGGCAAAACTCGTATTACTGCGTTGAGTCGGGTTTCTCGTACCACTTAGGGTAGTAAACCCGCACAATCTCACCATCAGCACGTAAGGCATGGCAACCATCAATATGAAATGGCCGTGTGGTTTGCTCATGGGCTGCTTTTACACGATTTAATCGAGTAGCAATCCCCTGTATAGCCGCTGTAGGCAATACGTTGGTCAGTTCAGTGACATGCGTACAGCCCTGCCTACCTGCCAACCGGGTGCGTACATCATGCCTAAAACCACGTAATAGGTTTAGCCCTACCAATTGTTGATAGCTGTCAGCGATGGTGTTGCAGATTTTATAAGGTGCCGCGTCATAATCTACGCCTGCATCAATAATAGTGTAAGTACTATCAATAGTAATACGTATTAGCATTTGATGCACAGGCTGACCTGCGGGATGCTCGCCGCCCTCAAAGAGGGGGAAATCATAGGCTTTGGTGTCAATCAGTTGTGCGTCTAAGTCCCAGAGACCATCTTCACGCTCAAATACCTCTACGGTAATGGCGCGCTTATGTAGTGGCGTACGCGCTACCGTCTTTTTCGACAAGGACATAAAAATACACCTAAACAAATAGCCAATAATAAAACGCTCTAAGTATAACGCACCTACAGTATTGCACAGCAATTTTCCCACCTATGTCAGCAAGCTGTAAGCAAAAAAGCAGGAATCAAGGAAAAAGCGCCTAGTGCTGAAAAGAAACGAGGCTAAATAACGAGTTATCGAGGAGCGATACGAGGTTTCCCCTGCCTAGAACAGGCAGCATAAATCATGAGAAATCATCATATAGGTAAAACCCATAAGCTAATAGTAAAATGACATATAAGTAGAGTAGATAAAAGATTATGCTGACTAAGGTTTAAAATAAAAATCAAGCACCATAATTAAAAATGAAAATTACTCACACAATATACGACTATGTTAGAAATTCGACACTTAGAGACGTTAAGCGCCATCCGAGCCACAGGCAGCTTACAGGACGCAGCTGAAACCCTGCACGTCACTCAATCGGCTCTGTCCCATCAACTACGAGATTTAGAAATCCGCCTAAACGTACAATTACTCAATCGACGCACACGCCCTGCTCGACTGACTACGGCGGCATTACGTATCCTGACCCTAGCTGATGATATTTTGCCAAAAATTAAAGCCACTGAACGTGAGCTTGAACGTCTTGCAGCCGGCCACACTGGCCGCCTCTATCTAGCCATAGATTGCCACTCTTGCTTTCAATGGCTAATGCCCGCCTTAGACGAGTTTCGGGTCAGCTGGCCAGATGTCAGTCTAGATTTGTCTGCGGCCTTTTCTTTTGCACCGTTGCCAGCATTATTACGGGGCGATCTAGATATGGTGATTACCTCTGATCCACAGGAAATGCCGGGAATTGATTACACCCCTTTATTTCGCTATGAGCTGGTTCTTGCTATGGCTGCTAAACACCCCTTGGCCTCTAATCATCACATAGAAGCAAGCCAATTAGCAGATCAAACCCTTATTACCTACCCGGTTGAAAAGCAGCGTTTAGATATTTTTACTCAATTTTTAGACCCTGCTGATGTGGAGCCCGCCGAAGTAAGAAAAGCAGAGCTCACTCCTATTATTATGCAACTGGTAGCTAGCCTAAGAGGTGTGGCAGCACTACCTAACTGGGCCTTGAGTGAATATCAGCATAGCGGCTGGCTACGCACCGCCAAATTAGGAGAGCAAGGGATATGGCGCACACTTTATGCCGCCAGTCGCACCGAGGATATGGATGCCGATTACATCACCGCTTTTTTGACTCAGGCCAGAAGCACCTGTTTTAGTCATTTAAAGGGAATCATTGAGGCGATCTAGTATTCGACGTAAGAGGTCGGGACTAAACCCCCGACTAGCCATAAATCGATACTGCTTTGCGTACGCTTTCTGGTCTGCGGGCGCAGAGCCAAATTTACGCTGCCATACCTCTAGGGCGCGATCATATTCCGTGTCTTGGAGTTGCTCTAAGACAGTAGAAATATGTTCATCAGGCACCCCATTTTGACGCAATTCTTGTAGAACTCGACGTGCACCAAATTTATAGGCTCGACGATTTACTAAACTATGAGCAAATCGCTCATCAGAGAGCCAATTTTCTTTTTCTAAGTCTGTGAGTAAGGCGTCTATTTCGGACTCGGACTCGCAGTGACGTTGTAGCTTGCGTTTTAGTTCCGCACGGGAGTGCTCGCGCCTGGACAAAAAGTCCACAGCGCGAGCCTTTAGCGAAGGGCCACGACGCACCGTTGGCGCCGTAAACCCTGCATCCGTTTCTAGACTTTCAAATTCCAGCTGCTCGAATTCCTCATCGGCATCAAAACTGAAATCATGCATAACTATTTGTCTTCGGCCTCTGGTGCCTTCGTAGCGGCTGGAGCAGGAGCATCTTCGACGGCGGCTAAAGCCACAATGCCATGATGGGCACGTACTTTATTTTCAATATCACGAGCCATTGCCGGATTTTCTCGTAGGTATTCGCGCGCATTATCTTTGCCCTGACCAATGCGAGTACCCTCGTAGCTATACCAAGCACCTGCCTTATCTACAATACCCGCCTGTACGCCCAAATCTACGATCTCACCCTCTCTGGAGATACCACCACCGTACATAATGTCGAATTCCGCCTGCTTGAAAGGAGGTGCGACTTTATTTTTGACGATTTTGACCCGAGTTTCGTTACCTACGACCTCGTCGCCACGCTTAATCGCCCCAATACGACGTATATCTAAACGAACTGAGGAGTAGAACTTTAGGGCATTACCACCTGTAGTGGTCTCTGGATTACCAAACATCACACCAATTTTCATGCGGATCTGGTTAATAAAGATAACCATACAGTTAGCTCGCTTAATCGTCGCAGTGAGCTTGCGTAGAGCTTGACTCATGAGTCTAGCCTGTAAGCCTGGCAGTGAATCACCCATATCGCCTTCGATTTCGGCCTTTGGGGTTAAAGCGGCCACAGAGTCAACCACAATTAAATCTACGGAACCAGAGCGTACCAGTGCTTCGGTAATCTCTAAGGCCTGTTCCCCTGTGTCTGGTTGAGAAATCAGTAAGTCGCTGAGATTAACCCCCAGTTTTGAAGCGTACTGTACGTCAAGTGCATGCTCTGCATCCACAAAAGCACATGTACCCCCTATTTTTTGCATCTCAGCGATAACTTCGAGGGTTAGTGTGGTTTTACCCGAGGATTCAGGACCATAGACCTCGATCACACGACCACGCGGTAAGCCACCCACACCCAAAGCAATATCCAAACCTAACGAACCGGTAGAACAGACTTGAATATCATGTTCAACTTGATTGTCCCCATAACGCATTACAGAGCCTTTACCAAACTGTTTCTCAATCTGAGTCAGTGCAGCAGCTAAGGCTTTTTCGCGCTCGGCGGCGACGGCTTTATTGCGCTTATCGTCCATGTAAATGTCCTTTGTAGTGATGGGCGCGGCCCATATCTATATCCAATGCAAAATCAATTATACTGTATATAAACACAGATAGCTAATTGCGATAGCATCAACCGCTAAGGTTGTTGTACCAGTGCTATTTTAGCTTAGCTTATTTAAAAGGGTTTAGCTGTATGTATTATTAAGCATAGTTAAACTTATCCCACCCGCTGCACGCCGTAGTCTTTACGCGTACAATCTAGCGGTTCCCTAATCTACTTTTGGCTTCATTATGTGGTTTAAAAATTTACGCTTTTTCCGCCTACACCCTGATTGGTCCATGGATTCTATTGATGAGGATGTCGCCGCACATGCCTTTACGCCTGGAAACAGTCAAGAACCTCTTAGCCTAGGTTGGACCTCGGTACGCGATGAGGCTGACCTAGTCCATCGCATTAATGGTCAAATTTTATTGTGTGCTAAGGCTGAAAAAAAACTGCTGCCTTCGACCGTCATTAACCAAATCGCTCGTGCTCGTGCTAAAGACAAAGAGGCTGAGCAAGGTTATAAAGTTGGCCGCAAGCAAATGAAAGAGCTAAAAGAAGACTTAATTACCGAGCTCTTGCCCCGTGCTTTTAGCATAGAGCGTCAAGTATTTGTTTGGATTGACCCTGAAAACCGATGGTTAGCCGTAGATGCTGCAGCCGCAGCCACAGCAGATGAGATCATGGGCTTACTGGCTAAAACCTTTGAGCTATTTCCCGCCGTACCCGTCTACACAGAGCAATCGCCTTCGGCTGCCATGACAGGCTGGCTCGCTGATTTCAATGCCCCCTACCCCTTTTCTATTGATCAAGATGCGGAGCTACGAGCCAGCGGGGAAAGTCGTTCGGTTGTGCGTTATGCTCGCCACCATCTAGATAGCGATGAAATCCGCAAACACATCACGGACGGTAAACAATGTACGCGTTTAGCGTTGACATGGGCAGATAAGATTTCTTTTGTTTTAACCGATGGTCTAGAAATTAAACGCCTTGCTCCCACCGATCTGTTAACAAATCAACAAGAGCAAAACGCCCAAGACGAAGCTCAAGATTTTGATAGTGCCTTTTTGGTTATGAGTGCTGAATTTAACGGTCTAATCACGGAACTACTAGAAGCTCTGGGTGGCGAGAAAAAGGTCATCTAAAGCCCAATAACCTCTTTAGCGATCATAACCACACAACCCATCCACATCTAACAGCACAATTTGCCGCCCATCTACGGCAATAAAATGTCGGGCAGACAAATCATGTAACACTCTTGAGAAATGCTCTGGCGTTAAATTCAAAGAGGCGGCAATTTGTGCTTTAGGACTATTTAACGTAATTTTTATGCCATTACGCAAGGGTGCGTTTCCTATTAAGTAACAAATAACCCGTTGCGTGCCTGAATGCAAATTCGCAGTCAATACATCGCCTAATACATTATAGAGACGCTCACTCAGTGTGGATATTAAGTTACGCATTAACTCAGGCTGCTGAGCCAATCGCTCAAAAAACAGATTTTTAGCAATTTTTAACACCCTCACCTTCGTCAACGTCAAAGCATCCACTCGATGCGGCGTATTCATTAACATGCAAGCATCCCCGAAACTATCCGCCGCCTTTAAATTTTTTATTTTTTTTGTGACGCCCCCCGGTGAAGAAATCTGCAACTGAACCTGCCCCTCATCAATGATATAGAAACCCGTGTTGTAGTCTCCTCGCTTAAAAATAAGCTCATTAGGCGAAAAATACAAAAAATCCGACTCGGTAAAAAGTCTCTTTAGCTCTGTTTGCCCCCAACCCTGAAACAACGAATGGCTAACCAGACGTTTAGGTGTAAGCAGCACAGCTTCTGACATCGTAGACATAATGGGCTCAATCTAAATTAAACGTGAATAAGTAGCACTGGTTGCTTGGCGTAAATAACGGTCAAATTCCATGCTAATCGCACGTACAAATAAACGCCCCTTTGCTGTTACTTGAATGTGTTCATTATCAACATGCACTAAACCAGCTTGTACGTAAGGAGCTAATGCCTGAATTTCCGTAGCAAAATAAGCCGCCATATCAATGCCATAACGTTGATTAAATAAGGCAAAGTCAACAGGCATACTGCACATTAGCGTCATAATAACGTCACCTCTGAGCACATCATCCTGATCCATCTTATAGCCTCTAAATGTGGCTAATTGATTATCTGCCATGCAAGCACGATATGCTTTTAAAGAGCGTTGATTTTGAATATGAGTGCCTCCTACCTTTCCAATGGCAGAAACACCCAAGCCAATCAAGTCACTATCAGCCCGTGTGGTGTAACCTTGAAAGTTGCGATGCAAGCTATGATCTAAACGTGCCAAATTTAACTCATCATTAGGCAAAGCAAAGTGATCTAAGCCGATGTACTCATAGCCTGCATCTAACAATCGCTGAGCCGCCATCAAAAAAATCTGCAAGCGCTCATCAGCGCTAGGCAAATCGTCAGGATTAATTAATCGCTGCGCTTTAAATCGTTGTGGTAGATGTGCGTAGTTATACAAAGCGATTCGATCTGGACGTAATGCCACTAAACCCTCTACCGTTTGGCTAAAGCTGTTTATGCTCTGTTTAGGCAAACCGTAAATCAAGTCGGTATTAATCGACTCAAACCCCACAGCCCGACTGGCTGCAATAGCCATTTCAACCATCTCTATGGGCTGCACCCGATTAATGGCTTTTTGGACACTCAGGTCAAAATCCTGCACACCAAAGCTCGTGCGGTTAAATCCTAATTCGGCTAAAAATGATAAAGTTTGGGCGGTTACTGTTCGTGGATCAATTTCAATGCCTAACTCGGCGTCTGGCGTAAAATGAAAATGACGCTGAATACCTTTCATTAAGGCTGTTAGCTCCTCCTCTTGCAAAAAAGTGGGCGTTCCGCCTCCTAGATGCAGTTGCCCTGTTAGTCGTTGCTCTCCTAGGTGTGGGTCCAGTAGTCGCAATTCATTTAAAACGGCAGCCACATAACTCTCTGAACGGCTCTGATCTTGAGTAATAATTTTATTGCAAGCACAAAAATAACAAAGCGATGCACAAAAAGGCAGGTGCACATACACCGAATAAGGGGGCGGGCTTACAAGTTGCTGACGATGAGCTAAAGCCGTTATATAATTATCTGCACTAAAATCGTCAATAAAACGATCTGCTGTGGGATACGAGGTATAACGCGGTCCCGAACGATCAAAACGTCGAATCAGATTTTCTGAAATTTGTACCGTATCAATCGGGTCAGCGATGACACTCATAGTTAGCTCCTGCTGCATAAACAATAATATCCTGACAGTAATTATGCCTCTTACTGCAACGCCTCTAATTGATATAGGTCAAGCCCCAAACCAATGACTTTATTAAATTTAGTAGTTTTTTTGCCGCAAATAGCCACAAATGTCGTATTATTAAGGGCTAAATCATCTATTTTGCTACTGAGAGCCTGATGTACCTGCTCATAATCTTAGTGCTACCCTTTATTGGTAGCCTGATCGCCTCCCTACTTCCCGCCTCTCAACGAAAACTTCACGCTTTACTGGCTGGTGCGGTTGCCCTACTGTGCGCGTTTTTTACGTTGGCCTATGCACCAGCGGTATTTAACGGTCAAACCATTCTATTTTCTTCTGAATGGATTCCCGCCTATGGCATTGACTTCACCTTACGCATGGATGGCTTCGCTTGGCTATTTAGCTTAATCGTCAGTGCCATGGGTGCGTTAATTGCCCTTTACGCCCACTATTACCTATCACCCAAAGACCCCGCCCGTCGCTTTTTCGCTTTCTTACAAGCCTTCATGGGTTCCATGCTTGGGGTGGTTATCTCTGGCAATTTGATTCAGCTGGTTGTGTTCTGGGAACTAACCAGTTTGTCGTCCTTTATGCTGATCGCTTATTGGTATCACCGTCGCGATGCACGCCGTGGCGCACGCATGTCCTTAGTTATCACTGGCGGAGGCGGTTTATGCCTATTAGCGGGTGTACTAATGATGGGCCAAGTAGCAGGTAGTTATGATTTAGGCACCGTTTTACAGGCCAGAGAACAAATCCAATCTCACCATTGGTATCCTATTTTATTAGCACTGATTGCGTTGGGGGCTCTGACCAAAAGCGCCCAATTCCCCTTTCATGTCTGGCTACCTAGGGCCATGGCAGCGCCCACTCCGGTTTCCGCTTACCTGCACTCGGCCACTATGGTGAAAATGGGCGTGTTTTTATTAGCGCGTTTTTGGCCTGTTATGTCTGGCACGCCAGAATGGATGTGGGTTATCAGTGGGGCAGGTTTAATCTCTTTAACCCTAGGCGCTTATGTGGCGACCTTCCAGCGGGATATGAAAGGGGTATTGGCTTACTCCACCATTAGCCATCTTGGCTTAATTACTCTGCTGCTTGGTCTTAGCACCCCTATGGCATTGGTGGCGGCTGTTTTCCATATTATCAATCACGCCACATTTAAAGCATCGCTATTTATGGCGGCTGGCATTGTAGACCATGAAACTGGCACCAGAAACTTAAATCGCCTATCTGGCTTACGTCACTATATGCCTATCACCGCCACCCTAGCCTGTGTGGCTGCGGCCTCAATGGCAGGTGTTCCATTGCTCAATGGCTTTCTCTCTAAGGAAATGTTCTTTACCGAGACCATGTTTGCCTCAAATGGCGATGTGTTTAGCAAAGCACTGCCTATTATGGCCGTTATCGCCAGTATTTTTAGCGTGGCTTATTCACTGCGCTTTATTTCACAGGTTTTCTTTGGCCCCCCTACCAAAAGTCTGCCCCGTGAACCGCATGAGCCACCTAAGCTAATGCTTATCCCCAGTGCTATTTTGGTTTTCATTTGTTTAATTGTGGGTATATTTCCCTCCTATACCGTTGGCCCTTTATTACATACTGCTGTTTTCTCTATATTAGGTGCTGAAACCCCAGAGTATAGTTTGAACGTCTGGCATGGGTTTAATCTACCACTCATTATGAGTATTATCGCCACGCTTGGTGGCATGATGCTTATTTGGGTCTTAAATCGCTATCGTAAAGGACGCTCAGATCGAGCGCCTCTGATTTATCAAATTAATGGACGCCGCATCTTTGAATGGCTGATGGGCTGGATTGAGGCCGGAGCAGATTTTGTCATTAACTACAGCTACTCTGCGCGCCTACAACGCCAAGTTTTATTAATCATCTTAGCCACGCTAGCCGTTGCTTTATTACCTCTAAGCCGAGGTTCTTGGTTTGCTATAGAACAACTCAGCCCTATCGATCCCTTATTTGCTTTGATGTGGGTTGCAGGGGCGGCTTGCGCCTTGGCTGCCGCCTACTATGCTAAGTTTCATCGGCCTGCCGCACTCCTGCTTTCTGGTGGGGCAGGCTTGGTAACGAGCCTCAGTTATGCCTGGCTCTCCGCCCCAGACTTAGCTCTCACACAATTGGCAGTAGAGGTTGTCACCGTTGTACTGATTCTACTTGGTCTAAGATGGCTACCAAAACGTGTTCCTTTACCAGATGGACTGGGTATTTCACGCGCTAGAGCGCGCTTTCGCCGTACCAGGGACTTGTTGGTTGCAATACTGGGCGGCTCTGGTTTAGCGGCCTTAGCCTTTGCCATGATGACCCGACCTCAACCCGATGGTGTTTCTAGTTTTCTGGTCGAAAAAGCCTTGCCCTTAGGCGGTGGTGCAAACGTGGTAAACGTCATTCTTGTTGATTTCCGTGGTTTTGATACCTTTGGCGAAATTACAGTACTGGGCGTAGTGGCCCTAAGCGTTTACGCATTATTGCGCCGATTCCGTCCTCCGGTTGAAACAGTTGCTGCCCCTCTAACTCGACGTCAAAATCAACAAAATGTCTTGCACACCACCTTTGAAGAGCCCGATCCGAATGCATTATTACCTGAAGGCATTATGAAAATTCCGGCGTTATTGACTCGCCTATTACTTCCAATTGCCGCGTTAATTTCAATTTATTTCTTATTACGAGGCCATAATTTACCGGGGGGCGGATTTGTAGGTGGCTTAATCATGGCTACCGCGATTATCTTGCAATACATGGTTGGTGGCATTGTTTGGGTTGAGTCTAGGCCATTGATTCAACCTCAAACATGGATAGCTCTAGGTATGCTTACCGCTGGAGTCTCAGCCATGCTTGTTTGGTTTTATGCTAAGCCATTTCTTTCCGCTCAAAACTGGGATATAGCGTTGCCTTGGTTAGGCACCATACACACCTCCAGTGCTTTGCTATTTGATATTGGTGTTTACATGCTTGTAGTTGGTTCCACCGTCTTAATGCTAGTCGCTATCGCCCACCAGTCTTTACGCTTCTACCGTAAGTTGCCCTCTATTCAAAAAGCCCTAAAAAACAAACAGGAAGCCTAATGGAAATTATTTTATCGTTAGCCATTGGCATCTTAGCCGGATCGGGAATTTGGCTGGTGCTACGCCCCCGCACCTTTCAATTTATTATGGGTCTCTCGTTACTGTCTTACGCTATTAACCTATTTATTTTTGCGATGGGTCGTATTCGTTTAGGCGCTCCCCCCGTACTCTCCACAGATCTGGGCGCTGACCCGAGTCTATATGCTGACCCACTCCCCCAGGCTTTGGTACTGACAGCAATCGTTATTGGTTTTGCTACCACGGCGTTGTTTCTCGTCGTACTACTGGCTAACCGTGGTTTTACAGGTACAGACCACGTTGATGGCCGCGAGGAGAAAGCCTGATGTGGCAACAACATATTCCCATTTTCCCTATTGCTATTCCGCTCATGACAGCAGCTATCATGCTGCTATTGCGTGATAAACACCGTCGCATCAAACTCAGTTTAGGCATTGTCTCTCTTGCCTTACAGTTTTATGTAGCACTCAGCCTTCTGGGCATGGCTGATGGCTCTATCGAAACGAACTGGCTACATGGGGTTGGCGTTTATTTATTAGGTGACTGGCCTGCCCCTTTTGGAATTGTACTGGTTGTGGATCGCTTAGCGGCCATTATGCTCGTACTCACCAGCATTCTAGCCAGTGCCACTTGGTGGTATGCCACGGCACGCTGGGATCGTTCAGGCGTACACTTCCATCCCTTATTCCAACTGTTAATTATGGGATTAAACGGTGCATTCTTAACAGGCGATCTTTTTAATCTTTTTGTATTTTTTGAGGTGTTTTTGGCAGCCTCTTATGGCTTGATGTTGCATGGCTCAGGCCGTGATCGTGTACGAGCTGGTTTGCACTACATTGCTGTCAACCTCATTTCATCTTTTCTATTATTAATAGCTATTGCGGTTATTTACGGTATTAGTGGTACCTTAAATATGGCAGATTTAGCCCTAAAAGCAGGGCTGTTATCGGGCTCTGACCGTCTGGTCTTTGAAGCCGCAGTTGCTATCTTGGGCGTTGCCTTTTTAATTAAAGCGGCAGCTTGGCCTCTAAACTATTGGCTCATTGATACCTACGCCAATACAAGTGCACCTGTAGCCGGCATGTTTTCCATCATGACTAAAGTGGGGATCTATGCCTTATTGCGCATCGGCTCATTATTACTTCCTACGGGGGCGCCTGCCGCATTTGGGGGCGAGTGGATGTTTCCCGTCGGGATTGCTACCCTTGCCTTTGGCTCTTTCGGCATGCTTGCAGCCCACCAACCAGAACGCATGGCCAGCTACTGCATTATTATTTCCTCAGGTACGTTATTAGCTGCCCTAGGCATGCCAGGCGTTATTTTAACTGGTCCAGCCTTATACTATCTACTTAGTTCCGTTCTGGCTTTAGGTGCTTTTTTCATGCTGCTCGAAATGATTGGTCGAGTCCAAAGTTTTGGGGCTGACTTACTTGCAGTCAGCCAAGAAGCCTTTGATCTTTCTGACCCGGAAAGCGAGGATAGCTCAGATGATGTAGTGGGGATTGCTATTCCTGCGGCGATGGTATTTTTAGGTATGTCCTTTATTGCTTGTGCGCTATTGATTATAGGATTACCCCCACTTTCTGGTTTTGTGGCTAAATTATCTCTATTATCTGCGGCGTTAAAGTCTTCTGGTGCCACAACAAATGCATGGGTGTTAACCGCCGCTGTACTTATCTCTGGCTTTATAGGCATTATGGCGCTGTCTCGTACTGGGATCCGGTTATTTTGGAGCTTTAATGACTTACAAGTCCCTAGACTACGTCTTAACGAGGCTTTACCCGTTGCCAGTCTTATTACTTTATGTGCATTACTCGCCATGCGTGCGGGCCCCATTACCAACTACCTAGAACAAACAGCTGCCTACTTAGATCAACCTAGCAGCTATATCTCCGCCGTATTAGCCCGAGATCCGATTCGCTCGGTAGGAGCTGAGCCATGATAAAAAAACACCTTCGTTTTATTTTCCTGCCATTACTTTTGGCATTCTTATGGATATTATTAAATGGCTTTTCAAAGGGTCAGATCGTCCTTGCCATTTTTTTAGCGGTTTTACTCAGTATCGCTGCTATCCCATTTCGCCCTGTACGCGCCAGTATGCAACACCCTTTTGCTGTCATCAAACTATGGTGGCGCGTAGTCATTGATATTGTAAAGTCCAACTACGAGGTCGCGTATATTGTTCTTTTTACTAAATCAGCCCAGCCTACACCGGGTTTTCTAGATATTCCCCTTACACTCCGTGACCCACACGGCTTAGCGGCACTGGCCTGCATTATTACCTACACCCCAGGAACGGTATGGTCTGGTTTTAATGAAAAAACCAATATACTGACACTGCACATCTTAGACTTAACCGATGAACAGTTTTGGTTAGACACCATCCAACAACGTTATCAAGCGCCTTTAATCGAGATATTTGAATGAGTGTAATGATTTACTGGGCAAGCTTATTTGCCCTTCTGTGCTACACCTTAGGTATTGGCATTTCTGCTTATAGATTGGTAACCGGACCCACCGCTGCAGATCGTGTACTGGCTCTAGATACGATGTACAGCAATGGCTTAATGGCTTTACTTGCCTTAGGCCTACGTTTTGGCTCCACCCTGTATTTTGATATTGCCTTATTGATTGCCCTCTTTGGCTTTGTTGGCTCTGCGGCAATGGCTAAGTTTTTATTACGTGCTGAGGTCATTGAACCATGAATGATTTTCCCCTCTGGCTCAACATCATCATTAGTCTACTCATCGTAGCAAGTGGACTCATCACCTTAGTTGGCACTTTAGGTCTTGTAAAACTAAAGCATTTTTACTCCAGAATGCATGCTCCAACCTTAGGCAACACCTTAGGGGTGTTTTGTATACTGATAGCTTGCGCGCTAGTTGCTAGCTTTAGTGCCAAACAACTGCTGATCTACCCATTTATTATTACTGTCTTATTAATCATTACCTCGCCCGTTACTGCCATTTTGCTGATGCGCGCGGCAATTAAACGTGAATTGCGCCAACGCGTTGCCGATTATGCTCCGGACGAGCCCGGCTATATGGATATGCCAACCAAATCAGCTTGTCACAAAGAAATTACGTAAATCTCAGCAAGCTATTACTTTCTGTTACTTAGATGCTTGTTACACTGACTATCTGATCAAATCAAATGGAGTCTATGATGATGAAAAATACAATGACACTAGGTGCGGCAATAATGGGGTTGTGCTTATCCGGATTGATTCAGGCTCAGACCCTCACCCCAGAGCAAGCACGCCAAGATGCCTTAGATCACTGCAACACATTAACGGCAGAGGCCAAAACAAACTGTACTCGAGATGCAAATGCAGCTTTTAACCAAGCTAAAAATCAACGCATGCATAGCTCTAACCCCACAGAAAATAACCGCTTAAGCCGCTGTGACGCCCTGCCTGAATCAAAAAAAGCAGATTGTATTGCTCAAATGACGGGCCAACATGACACCCAAGTCTATGGTTCTGTCGAAGGCGGTGGCGTACTGCGCAAAACAACAATTGTTATCCCGGGTCAACCCCAACAACCTGCACAAACTTCAATTATTGAGTCTGCTCCTGCCACGTTTCCTATGCGCGAATAGGCAAACGACGTCTTAGTCCAGTGCCTATTCTAGGACCAGGAAAGACAATACTAATACGTGTACCAGCGACATGTGGGCG